>JBNKOT010000461.1:0-3503 GCA_050294855.1 Draconibacterium sp.
TCTATTCCAAACATTCGCAAACTGATTGCCAATGCAATGCATCAGTCGCTTCAAAATTCAGCGCAGCTCACGCATCACATGAGTGCCGATGTACGAAAACTGATGAAACTGCGCAAAAAGTTTAAACAACAATTTACCGACGGAGAAATAAAACAAAACGTTACCATTAACGACATGGTTTGTTTTGCCGTTATTCGTGCGTTGGAGAAATTCCCGCAGGTAAATACGCATTACCACGGCGATAAAATGAAATGGTTTAATAAAGTTCATTTGGGTTTAGCGGTGGATACCGAACGCGGATTAATGGTTCCGACCGTTAAAAATGCGGATGATCTGTCGATTTCAGGACTTTCAAGCCAACTATCGATGGTGGCCACACAAAGCCGCAATGGAAATATAAATCCCGATTTATTAAATCCAGCAGCTGCAACATTTACGGTTTCCAACCTTGGAAATTATGGTGTCGAAATGTTTACTCCGGTAATTAATCTGCCACAAACCGCAATTCTTGGTGTTTGTACAATTATTCCTCGTCCGAAAGAAATTGAGGAGGGAGTTTATGGATTTGTTCCAATGATGGGACTTTCATTAACATACAATCATCAGGCGCTTGACGGTGGAGAAGCAACACTTTTCCTTACAGAAATTAAAAATCAAATTGAAAACCTTTCACTTTAAAAATTTAGAACAATGCCTAAAATTCAATATATAAATCCTGACGATGTAAGAAAGCCGGGAAAGATAGAGTTTCAACCCATTCCGGTAAATCAATACAACAAGACAGTTGAACAGGAGAAAGAAAATTTCTCGAACGAAGATTTAGTTCGGATTTATCGCGACATGGTTGTTATTCGCGAATTCGAAACCATGCTAAACCTGATAAAAACCCGTAACGAATACAATGGAGTTGAATACAATCATCCAGGACCTGCCCACCTTTCAATTGGTCAGGAAGCGGCTGCGGTTGGAATGGCGTACACTTTGGGAGTTGAAGATTTTATCTTTGGTTCGCACCGAAGTCATGGCGAAATCCTGGCGAAAGGTTTGTCTGCCATCGATAAATTACACGATGAGCAATTAATCGAAATAATGGACACTCATTTCGATGGAATTACATTGGCTCCCGTAAAAGCCGGTCACACCGGAACAACAAAAGAACTGGCGATTAAATTCCTGATTTATGGAACACTGGCAGAAGTTTTTGCCCGCGAAACCGGATTCAACAAAGGACTTGGTGGTTCGATGCACGCCTTCTTTACACCTTTTGGAGTTTATCCAAACAATGCAATCGTGGGTGGTTCCGGCGACATTTCGGTGGGAGCTGCGCTTTATAAAAAAGTAAATCGCAAAAAAGGAATCGTTGTTGCCAACATCGGTGATGCTTCGATGGCTTGCGGTCCGGTTTGGGAAGGATTAACTTTTGCAACCATGGATCAGTTTACCGAATTGTGGGAAGGCGATATGAAAGGCGGCCTGCCATTAATCGTAAACATAATGAATAACCAATACGGAATGGGTGGACAAACCTGTGGCGAAACCATGGGTTACGACATTGCTGCAAGAATTGGTGCCGGATTAAACGCAGATCAAATGCATGCCGAACGTGTCGATGGTTACAATCCGCTGGCAGTGATCGATGCTTATAAACGCAAAAAGAAAATTCTTGAGGAAAAACGTGGTCCGGTTTTATTGGATGTTCTGACTTATCGATACAGTGGTCACTCTCCTTCCGATGCGTCATCGTACCGGAGTAAAGAAGAAGTGGAAGCCTGGGAAGCACAGGATTCAATCGTTTGGTTTGGCAAAGAACTGGTAAAAGCCGGAGTTGCAAAAGAAGCCGAATTGGAAGCAATTAAATCGGATACAACCGAACTAATTACTTCTTCGCTAAAACTGGCTATCGACGATGAAGTGTCGCCTTTAATGGACATGAAAAAATATCCGAACCTGATTGGCGACATGATGTTCAGCGAACAATCGGTGGATAAAATGGAAGACCGGCTGGTGGAAGTCAATCATCCGATGGAAGAAAATCCACGAGTAAAACAATTAAAAACAAAAGAGAGGTTTATGTTTGACGAAGAAGGCAAACCTTTCTCAAAAATAAAGACTTTCGGTTTACGCGACGGACTTTTTGAAGCCATCGTTGACCGTTTTTACAAAGACCCAACTTTAATTGCTTATGGCGAAGAAAACCGTGATTGGGGTGGAGCATTTGCTGTTTATCGCGGATTAACAGAAGCGCTTCCGTACAACCGTTTATTTAATTCACCCATTTCCGAAGCATCGATTGTTGGAACTGCTATTGGCTATGCCATGTGCGGTGGACGCGTAATTCCCGAAATTATGTACTGCGATTTTCTGGGTCGTGCCGGCGACGAAGTTTTTAATCAGCTTCCAAAATGGCAGGCCATGAGTGGAAACGTACTAAAAATGCCAGTTGTAATTCGTGTTTCGGTAGGTTCGAAATACGGCGCACAACACTCACAAGACTGGACAGCTCTGGCCGCTCATATTCCCGGTTTAAAAGTGGTTTTCCCGGTTTCGCCATACGATGCAAAAGGATTAATGAACAGCGCGCTACAAGGAACCGATCCTGTAATTTTCTTCGAAAGTCAGCGTTTATACGACATTGGCGAACAGTTCCACAAAGGCGGAGTTCCAGAAGGATATTACGAACTTCCGATTGGCGAGCCCGATGTTAAAAAAGAAGGAAACGATGTTACCATTCTAACCATTGGAGCCACTTTATACCGAGCCTTGGATGCAGCAAAAATACTCGAAGAAAAATACAATCTTTCAGCAGAAGTAATTGATGCCCGCTCGTTGGTTCCGTTTAATTACGAACCGGTTATTGAGTCAATAAAAAAGACCGGAAGAATAATAATTTCAGGCGATGCATCGGCAAGAGGATCGTTCTTGCGCGATTTGGCTTCGAACATAACCGAACTGGCATTCGATTATTTAGATGCTCCACCGGTAGTTGTTGGTTCTCGCAATTGGATTACTCCCGCTTACGAATTGGAAGATGCTTTCTTCCCGCAGGCGGAATGGATTCTAGATGCAATTCACGAAAGAATTCTTCCGTTGGAAGGACATACAACAACCATAGATTTTACCGAGGCTGAACAATTGGACCGAAACGCCAGAGGTATTTAACGAAACAAAGATTCCATCCGTCAGCTGACGGATGGAATCCTTTACGAATATCACTGAGAGAACCGATCCCTCCTATCTCAATACAGAAGGATCGGTTTTTTTTACATCAAATATTCCGGGCAATGCGTTTTCCACATTACATCGAAAATCGTCTTTTAATCGCTTTTTAATTTTTTATTTACATTTGCCCCACAAAAGCTAAAGATTAAATCATGACTGCATCAATAAGAATAATTGCAATTCTGCTTTTTACATTTACCGTACTTAGCAGTGGAGCCGAAGCTGGAAATACCAAATACAAAAATGTAAATCCGGCTGCTTTTAAACGCCGGATTGCAAAAACC
>JBNKOT010000462.1:0-16659 GCA_050294855.1 Draconibacterium sp.
CCATCTCCATTTATTTTGTATTAATTTGGGATAATCACCTTTGTCTTCTTCCCGATTTGAAATAAGACGGATAATAAAAGTTCTGAAATATGCTGCAAAAACAGTTGCAAACGCATGAATTCCCAAGCTGTTTGAAAAAATATCAATCGTTATCCCCATCAAAAATGCTAATAATAACACTGCATATTTGGGAACACTAAAAGGCAGTAATAACAAAAAAAGGATATAGATATAAGGATTAACAAACCCACTAAATTGGATATGATTTAAAATTAAAACCTGAATCAACACCAGGCCAACAAACATAATTCCGTATTTAATTAAAATTCTGCCCATCTTCCATTAACTCATTCAATTGTATTAACTGCTCTCTATCCAGGTTGTCGACGATTTCGACATAACGAATCGATTTAAAATCGGTTGATAATTTTACTTTTATCTGATAGAAACTTTCGCCGTCGGGTTTATAAAAAGATTGAATCGTTCCAATCATCACTCCTTCGGGGAAAGTTGCCGAATAACTGCTTGTAACCACGGTATCGCCAACCGCCAACTCAACATGAAAAGGAATTTCCATCAATTCTGCTATCTGGTAATCTCCGCCGTTCCAGGCCAGCGGCCCAAAATAACCACTGCTTTTTAATTTCGCCGAAACACCCCACCTGCTGTTTAATACAGAAAAACCTACTGAATACGAATCGGAGACACTAACTACCACACCGACAACTCCCTGTGGAGAAACAATTCCCATGTCGGGTTTAACGCCATCTTTTTTCCCTTTATTAAGTGTAACATAATTCAGTGTTTTGTTCAC
The DNA here is from genome assembly GCA_050294855.1 of Draconibacterium sp. Lineage (GTDB taxonomy): Bacteria > Bacteroidota > Bacteroidia > Bacteroidales > Prolixibacteraceae > Draconibacterium. The sequence goes on from JBNKOT010000462.1 coordinate 815, forward strand.
CGAGTTGTTAATAATCCGGGCAGATATGTAGCGGTAGTTTGAATCCTTGTCTGCAAATATTCCGGAAATAGTATCGGCTTCCATTTCTTCACTCAACAATAAGGCTGATCCGGTTTTTAAACGGGCATTTTCTTCGGCCAAACTTTCGTTTACTTTTGCGAGTTCGAAATACTGAATCACCGATGTAAAAGAGTTGTAAACCGAAGCAGACAAACGATTTGCAGAATTCAGGTATTGAACTTTCTGGTATTTGTTATAATTGAAAACAAACACCAGCGAAACTACTTCTAATAAGAGAAAAAGAAGGAATGCATAATTTTTGATCAAATACCTCAGCAGGCTCCTCATGATTTAAAAAAAATCCTGACCGTTATCGAATCAGGAATGAGAAATTATCTACGTTTTTCAAAGCAATTCCTGTTCCACGAACAACCGCTCTTAACGGATCTTCTGCAATGTGAAAAGGAATACCAATTTTATCGGTTAATCTTTTATCCAAACCTTTCAGCAATGCACCTCCGCCTGCCAGCCAAATTCCTTTCACCACAATGTCGGCGTACAATTCGGGCGGTGTTTGTTCCAGTGCACTTAAAACTGCCGTTTCGATTTTCGAAATCGATTTTTCCAGACAATGTGCAATTTCCTGGTACGAAACCGGCACTTCGATTGGCAAAGCAGTCATTTGATTTGGGCCTTGAACAACAAAATCCTGTGGTGGCTCTTTTAACTGCGAGAGTGCAGAACCAACATGAATTTTAATTTCTTCGGCGGTTCGTTCACCAATTTTTATGTTGTGCTGATGACGCATGTATTCCATAATATCGGCGGTTAAATCGTCACCGGCAATACGAATCGACTTGTTGGTAACAATACCACCTAAGGAAATTACTGCAATTTCGGTTGTTCCGCCACCGATATCAACCACCATATTTCCTTCGGGTGCTTCCACATCTAAACCGATACCGATTGCAGCGGCCAGCGGTTCGTAAATCATATAAACCTCCCGTCCTCCTGCATGTTCCGATGAATCTCGTACCGCACGAATTTCAACCTCGGTACTTCCCGATGGAATTGCGATTACCATTTTTAAGGCCGGAGAAAACATTCTGGGTTTAGGATTTATCATTTTAATCAATCCCCTGATCATCTGCTCTGCAGCGTTAAAATCGGCAATCACACCGTCTCTTAAAGGTCTGATTGTTTTTAAGTTTGCATGCGTTTTCCCTTGCATCTGACGTGCTTTTTCGCCAATCGCTACCATCTTTTCGGTTTTAAGATCGATGGCAACAATCGATGGTTCGTCCACCACAATTTTATCGTTATGAATGATAATTGTGTTGGCTGTTCCCAGGTCAATTGCAATCTCCTGCGTTAAAAATGAAAATAATCCCATAAAAATTTATTATTTATCTGTTCTTAAAAAGCGTCAAAAAAAATATTAATGTTTAAAGTGCCGTCTTCCGGTAAATGCCATTGCAATACCAAATTCGTTACAAGCTTCAATCACTTCTTCGTCGCGGATACTTCCACCCGGTTCAACAATGTATTTTACTCCATATTCGTTGGCGGCTTCAATACTATCTCTGAACGGAAAAAATGCATCAGAAATCAATATTGAATTTCCGATATCCAAACCTTCTTTCAATTCGAAGCGAGGCATTGTTAAATGGCGCAAACTATCTAAACGGTTGGGTTGTCCCATTCCTGCTCCGGTTAACCAAAATGCTCCTTTTTCGCCTTCGGTAACAATTGCAATCGCATTACTTTTTAAATGTTTGCATGCAGTTATACCAAACGCAGCAAGGTTGGCTTTTGTTGCATCAAATTCTTTTTCAGTAACAGTTTCCAGTTTACTATCCATTCCTTCGTCCTCGTCTTGCACCAGCATTCCGCCGCTGATAGAACGATATAATTTTTCGCCTGTAATTTCGCTTTTAACAGGAATAACCAACACGCGAAGGTTTTTCTTTTTCCCTAAAACTTCCAATGCTTCATCGGTAAATTCGGGGGCAATTAAAATCTCAACGAACTTTTTACCAAACCACTCGGCCACTTCTTTTGTTACCGTATCGGTGAAACAAATGATACTACCAAAAGCGCTGATCGGATCGCCGGCCCAGGCCAATTCCAACGACTGCATAATGTCTCCGGTAACGGCCAATCCACATGGATTTAAATGTTTTATAACCGAAACAGCAACTTTCCCATCGATGTGTTTTACCGAATGATAAGCATCGCTGGCCGATTTCCATGCGGCATCGGCATCCAACATGTTGTTGTACGAAAGTGCTTTCCCTTGTATAACTTTTGCATTGGAAAGGTTAATTTCTCCGGGCGTATTTTTGAATTTAAAAAACGTAGCTTTTTGATGTGGATTTTCGCCGTAACGTAAAACCGATCCATCATTCAAACTAATTCTTTCGGATCCCTCTTCGTCGTTGAAATATCCAAAAATAGCTGCGTCGTAATGCGATGAAACTGAAAATGCCTGTTTGGCAAACCATTTTCTTTCGATCATATTTGTCTCGCCACTTTTCTCGTTTAACAAATCGAGTAAGGAAGTATATTCGTTTTGAGAAGGAACAATTACAACGTCTTTAAAATTTTTGGCAGCTGCACGAATCAACGAAATTCCCCCGATATCTATTTTTTCAATAATATCCTGTTCTTCGGCTCCCGAAGCAACGGTGTCTTCGAAAGGATATAAATCGACAATTACCAAATCGATTTCAGGTATTTCGTACTCGGTTAACTGACTGACATCTCCCTGATTATCACGTCGCGAAAGAATTCCTCCAAAAACTTTTGGATGCAATGTTTTTACGCGTCCACCCAATATCGAAGGATATCCGGTTAAACTTTCAACAGAAGTAACTTCAATCCCTAAAGATTCGATAAAACTTTTTGTTCCACCGGTACTTAATATTTTAACACCCAGCTCGTTTAGTTTGTGAACAATCTTGTCGAGATTTTCTTTGTGATAGACCGAAACCAAAGCGGTCTTAATTTTTTTATTATCAGCCATTTATTGAGTAATATTTTTTCGAATGCAAAGATAAAAAAATCAATGTAGATTTTGATATAAAAAATTAGGATTCATAAAATCTCTTTGAAATTATTAAGTTTCGGTAGAGATTCAAAAAATCAGAGTGTAATCTTTCTGAATTATGAACACTAATACCAAAGACACTACGTACATGTTGTAAATTGTAAAACTTGAACAAAAAAATAGAGGATACTATCAAAACAAAAACTATTTTTACTTAAAATTAAATCAAAAAAATGCTTTTAATCCGACTCATATACGAAAGTTTTTACTTTGCTATCGACTCGTTAAGAGGAAATAAACTACGTACCTTTCTTTCGCTACTCGGAATTACAATCGGAATTTTTGCCATTATTTCGGTGTTTACTGTTATCGATTCGCTGGAAAAAGGAATTCGGGATAGTTTGAATAGTTTGGGCAGTAATATGATTTACATTCAGAAAATGCCCTGGGCACCACCTGAGGGAGAAACCGAATATCCATGGTGGAGGTACATTAACCGACCTTCGCCTGAAATTGAAGAGGCAGACGAAATCATGCGCAGAAGTAGTTTGGTTCAAAATTCAGCCTTTCTTTTTGGCTATTCGAGAACCGTACAAGCCGGCACCGACAACATGGATAATGTAACGATAATGGCTACATCGCATGGAATTCTTGATGTTTGGAGCCTAAAAGTGGTGAATGGCCGGTATTTTACAGAAAGTGAAATGTATTCGGGAGCACCGGTTGCCATTATTGGTGCCGATATTGCCGATAAACTTTTTTCAGGATTAAATCCGATTGATCGAACCATAAAAATTCAGGGTTATAAATTCCAGGTAATTGGAGTTTACGAAAAGAAAGGGCAGGATGCATTTGGCACATCGATGGATAAAAACATTCATATTGCTGCAACGAAAGCTTTTTATATGATCGATGTAAAAAACCGCGACCGGGGACAAACCATTTGTGTAAAAGCAAAAGACAACATTGACCCAGACCGGTTTAGAGCAGAACTGGAAGGAATCATGCGGACACTGCGAAGGTTAAAACCGATGGAAGAAAACGATTTTGCCTTAAATGAAGTGAGTTTGATTTCGGATAACCTCGACCAGTTTTTTGTTGCGTTTAATATGGCCGGGGCCATTATCGGAGGGTTTTCGATTTTGGTTGGTGGTTTCGGAATTGCCAACATAATGTTTGTTTCGGTAAAAGAACGGACCAAAATTATCGGGATACAAAAATCGATCGGTGCCAAACGATATTTTATTCTGCTCCAGTTTATTTTCGAAGCTATAATACTTTCGTTAATTGGCGGAATTATCGGATTATTCCTGATCTTTATAGGAACGCTAATTGTTTCGTATGCAGCCGATTTTGAGATTACACTGACTTCAGCCAACATTATAAAAGGATTGTTGATTTCTAGTATAATTGGATTTATTGCAGGTTTTATGCCTGCACGATCGGCGGCGAAATTAGACCCGGTACTTGCAATAAATTCGGTGTAAAAAAAATACAGGTTAAAAAACATTCATAAATTAACTGGTATTTTTTATGCCTGAAATTTCAATCGATTGGATCGACAAACCCAAGATGTACAATCGCGTCGCCTTTATAAACCACCGGAGCATGATTAATACAAATAATATAACCGTTTTGGGGAATCGTAATCCGGTATTCAAACTCGCCATACGGATCTGAAATTACGCCAATAACATCGCCCTTCTCAACCTTTGCACCATCTTTCACAAAAAAGCGAAACAAGCCACCGTACTTTGCCCTCAGCCAGGTCGAATCCTTTATTTCGATGGCCAATGCACTTTTATCGGCTTCCAGTTCTTTCGAAAAATCGCGAATCCCTAAATGTGTCATTAATCGTAAAGTTCCGATTAATCCACGCAGGGTAATCCGTTGATTAAAATCGAGCGTTTTCCCGCCTTCAAAAAGCAATACTTTTTTGCCGATTGAGGTGGCAGCCAGGCGGAAAGATTTTTCGCGTTGCCCGGCAAAAACAATAAATCTCGGATTAAATACTTTGGCCAATTCAAGTAATTCTACATTCCCTTTTGGAATTCTGATTTGTGACGAATTAAACCGCCTTGCTCCTCCGGTATGAAAGTCGATACAATAATCGATATGAGGAATAATTTCGTTCATCATGTGGTAAGCAAAAATACTTGCCAGCGAACCGTTTTTTGTTCCCGGAAAAGTACGGTTTAAATCTTTTCCGTCAGGAAATTCTCGAGTCTGATTCAGAAAACCAAAAATATTCAGCGTGGGAATGCTAATCACCATTCCTCTCTCTGGATTTGTGTATTTTTTTACCAACAATTGGCGGACAATTTCGACACCATTAAGTTCGTTGCCATGTATTCCTGCATTTAATAAAAGCACAGGCCCGTCGACTTTTGCTCTTTCAACAATAACCGGAATATCGATTTTTGTGTGCGTGTGAAGCCGTGCAATATCGAGGTGTAAAATCACTTTTTTCCCCGGAGGAATATTGGTTCCAAGAATTACAATTTTTTTATTTACCGCCATTTAACACAGTTTATACATTTCGCTCGACATAACGAATAATGCTTCTTGCAATATCTTTATCGGTTGCCGATTCGATTCCTTCCAGCCCCGGCGATGAATTAACTTCCAGAATTAACGGCCCATGACTTGATTGCAATAGATCGACGCCACAAATTCCGAGTCCCATCACACGAGCAGCTTTTAGTGCGGCATTTTCTTCATCTTCCGAAAGTTCGATAATATTTGCACTCCCGCCGCGATGCAGGTTCGACCTGAATTCACCGTCCTTTCCCTGACGTTTCATTGCTCCAACAACTACTCCGTCGACGACAAATGCACGTAAATCTGCACCTTTTGCTTCTTGCACAAACTCCTGAACGATTACCCTGGCTTTTAATCCGTTAAAAGCTTCGATTACCGACTCTGCTGCATTGTTGGTTTCTGCCAAAACAACACCAAGTCCTTGTGTCCCTTCGAGTAATTTAATAACTACCGGAGCACCACCGGCTCCCTGAATAATGTCTTTCACATTTTTAGAGTAATTCGAAAATACGGTTTTAGGAAGTCCCAAACCTGCCCGCGACAAAATTTGTAAACTACGCAATTTATCGCGCGAACGAACAAGTGCCTGCGATTCTACTGCTGTAAAAACTTTCATCATTTCGAACTGGCGTACCACTGCAGTACCAAAAAAAGTTACCGATGCTCCAATGCGTGGAATAACTGCATCTACATTTTCTAATTTTTTGCCTTTATAAATAATAATTGGATTTTTTTTCTCAATAATCAAATCACATTTCGAGTGATCGACAACTAACATTTCGTGTTTCCGTTGTAAACCTGCTTCAACCAATCTTTTTGTTGAATACAAATTTGGGTTGCGTGATAATATTACAATTTTCATATTCTGTTTTTATATTCTATTTCTATTATTTTTTCGTTATACGAAAGATTTTTTCGCGATGTATCGATCAGAAATTTCTTTGAAATAAATTTTCTGCCAAGCAACACCGGATGCTTCATATCTGCTCTTTCCGTTAATGTAAGCTCGATTGGAATTGTTTTTTTGAAAATGGTGATTTCAGTATTAATAGAGAAGCGTTCTTCTACTTGTCCGTTTGAACTTTTAACTTTTCGGATATTAAAGTTATTAAAGAAGAATTCAGTTTCGTGATATTGAGCATGATCAGGATCAAGAAAATTACATTTTATCATTTCTTGTCCATCTTTTATCACTTTGGCAATTTCGTGGCAATGAAAACTCGAGGTGTACGCACCGGAATCAATTTTTACTTCAATCCCAAATAAATTCAGTTTTTCAAAATCAGCTATATCCTTTCTACCTATAACTATTTTATGCATTTCTTGTTTTGAATGTTTTTATAAAAGTCCAAAAAACATCTGTCCGACCAATAAATAAATTAATAGTCCGAAGATATCATTCATGGTGGTAATAAAAGGACCGGTTGCAAGTGCCGGGTCGATTTTAAAACGGTGCAATATTAACGGAATTATTGTTCCAAAAAACGATGCAAAGAGAATTACAATAAAAAGTGTAATCGACACCGAATAGGTTAGGTTCATATCTCCGCGACTAAAAAAAGTGTATAAGAAAATTATTAAAGAAAAAAACGATGCAGTAACCAGTGCAACCGAAACTTCTTTAAATATTTTTTTCGAAGTAGATTCTATACTTTTTACACCACTGGCAATACTTTGCACCACAATTGAAGAAGATTGTACTCCAACATTTCCCGCCATTGCCGCAATTAAGGGAATAAAAAAGGCGAGTTCGGTAACTCTGCTTAACGATTCTTCGTGCGACCCCAGAATAATAGATCCTAAAATTCCGCCTAACATTCCGATCAGCAGCCATGGAAAACGAGCACGCAACAGCATCCACACTTTATCTCCGGGCTCAACATCGCCGGTAAGACCCGAAACCATTTGATAATCCTTTTCGGCTTCTTCACGAACAATGTCTATCACATCATCGAAGGTAATCCGGCCTTTTAAACGGCCAATATCGTCGACAACCGGAATTGCCACAAGGTCGTATTTATCCATAATTTCGGCGACCTCTTCCTGCCGGTCGTAGATATTTACCATTTTTACGTCGGCATTGTACAAATTCGATATTTTAGTATTTGTTGAAGTAAGAATCAGCGTTTTTAACGAAAGTACACCTTTTAGTTTTTCCGAGTCATCTATTACATAAATGTAATAGATTTCATCCACTTCTTCGGCCTGAATACCTATTTCTTTTAAACAGGTTGCCACGGTCCAGTTTTCGTTCACCCGAACCAACTCTTTGGCCATAATACCACCCGCCGAATCTTCTTCGTATTCCAGGAGGTCGACAATATCGCCGGCTTGCTCGGTATCAATAATTTCATTCAGCACCTCTTTTTTAAGTTCATCATCTAATTCTGCAACCACATCAGCTGCATCATCAGAATCCATGTGCTCAATAAATTTGCTGGCAATAAATTCGGGAGGCAGAACTTTTAAAAACCTTCGCCGGTCGTTATCCGGAATTTCGATTAAAACATCCGAAGCTTTTTCGCCTTCGAGTAAAAGATAGATAAATTTTGCTTCCTCAACTGTAAGGTCCTCCATCACCTCAGCAATATCTGCCGGGTGAAGACTATCTACAATTTTAGCTACCTCTGTTTTATTATCACTCTCGATTAATAATCTTAATTCCTCAATATTTTCCTTTGTAATCTCAAACATCATGCTTTACTTTTCGAGGTTTTCAATGGCGCAAGTTAAATCTATAAATTCCTGAACAGAAATCTGTTCGGGTCTTTTCTCTGCATATTCAGCGGGTAGGTTTTCGCAAATGGTTTTTAATGAGTTTCGAAGCATTTTTCTTCGCAAATTAAAAGCTGCTTTTACCACTTTAACAAATAAATCTTCGTCGCAGGGGAGTTCTTTTCTTTTGTTTCTTGTTAAACGAACAACTGCCGATTTAACTTTTGGTGGTGGATTAAAAACATTTTCAGAAACCGTAAACAGGTATTCGATATCGTAAAAAGTCTGAAGCAAAACACTTAAAATTCCATATGTTTTTTTTCCGTGCGGAGCAGCAATTCTTTCCGCCACTTCTTTCTGAATCATTCCCACAACTTCGGGAACGCGATTACGCATTTGTAAAACTCTGAAAAATATTTGCGATGAAATATTGTATGGAAAATTTCCGATGATGCTAAAGTTGCCTGAAAATTTTTCTGAAATTTCCGCTTTTAAAAAATCTTCAGACCAAATATGTTTTAACTGTTTAAAATGCTCTTCTAAATAGGCAACCGATTCGCGATCGATTTCAACAACATGAAGATTAATTTCCGGACGATTGAGTAAAAATTGAGTTAGCACTCCTGTTCCCGGGCCGATTTCTAAAACATCAGAAACTTCGGATCCCAGGCTTTCAACAATTTTAAGGGCAATGTTTTGGTCCATTAAAAAATGCTGACCTAATCTTTTTTTGGGCTTTACAAAACTCATTACTATCTGCCTCGTTCATTTCAAATACTACTAAATTGTCTATTTATGGGATTTAATCAAACAAATTTATATTTTTGCCTGCTACAAATCGCTGTGCGACTACCTTTAATTCGTATCCCAAAAATAATAAATTTTAAAGGATATTATTTTGGGGGTAAATATACAGTCTTTAAATTTAACAAGCTTGAAAAAAACAGCCTTAAAAATTCTAAAATTTGTTGCATTTTTTGCCGTAGGAGCAATTATATTCTGGCTTATATACAAAGATCAGGATATTGAAAGGATAAAAACAATATTAAAAAACGATGTTAAATATTTCTGGGTTATTGTTTCACTTGTTATCGGACTACTAAGTCATATTAGCAGAACCTTGCGCTGGGGATTAATGATCGAACCAATCGGACACAAACCACGCTTTATCAACACTTTTTTAGCGGTAATGGTTGGCTATTTAATGAATCTGGCATTCCCAAGAATGGGTGAAATTTCGAGATGTGGAGTGCTTTCGAGGTACGAAAAAATATCGTTTACAAAGTTGATTGGAACGGTAGTTGCCGAACGACTGGTAGACATGATTTCATTACTCATTTTATTAGGAGTGGTGATTTTTGCCCAGTTTGGAAAAATGCTCCACTTTATCAAAGAGAATCCCGAAATTCATCAAAAACTACATTCACTGGTTACTTCTCCTTATTTGTGGATTGCGCTGGTAATAGTTCTTGTTCTGGCTTTTGTTTTCAGAAATACCTTTAAAGGCACGGCCTTTTTCAAAAAAATTATTGAAATACTGAAAAACTTTAAAGAAGGATTTATTTCCATCCGATCGATAAAAAGAAAAGGCTGGTTTTATTTTCATTCAGTATCTATTTGGGTGATGTATTATCTGATGCTTTATTCTGTTTTCTTTGCCTTCGAGTTTACCAGCATTTTAAATCCAATTGCCGGATTAACAACTTTTGTAATGGCAAGTTTTGGTATGGTTGCTCCGGTACAGGGCGGAATTGGAGCCTGGCATTTTATGGCAAAAGAAGCGCTCGCATTGTATGGCGTGGCCAACGAAAACGGAATTATCTTTGCCTTTGTTGCGCACTCTTCGATGACAGCAATGATTATTATTATCGGATTAATTTCGGTGCTGGCACTTCCGTTTATTAACGGGAAAAAAGATGTAAAAATGGAAATCGCAGAAAATTAGTTTCCTTTCAAATCAAATGGTTTAAAATATAAATTCGGATGAATACCGAACTCTTTATCTCACGAAAATTATTTTTTGATAAAACAAACAAACAGTTTTTATCGCAGCGAATTATCCGCATTGCATTGTTTGGAATTGCGCTCGGGCTGGCGGTTATGATTGTTTCGGTGGCGGTGGTTACCGGTTTTAAAAACGAAGTGAGAAACAAAGTTGTTGGTTTTGGCTCGCACATTCATGTGATTAATTATAACTCACAAAACTCGTTCGAACTCTCTCCCATTTCAAAAAATCAAACCTTTCTTTCGGAACTAAAAGAACTCGATGGAATAAAACAAATTCAGGTTTTTTCAACAAAACCCGGAATGATAAAAACCGAAGAATACATTCAGGGAATTGTTTTTAAAGGTGTGAGCACCGATTATAACTGGAATTATTTAAAAGCCAATTTAATTGAAGGAAGATTACCACTTTTAAACGACTCGACCCGAAAAAACGAGATTTTGATTTCGGATCAGTTAGCCAAACTTCTGCGTTTAAAACTCGATGATTCGGCGGTTCTTTATTTTATCAACGAAGAGGAAATTAATCCGCGTTTGTTTCAACCAAAAGTTTGTGGGATTTATCGAACCGGGTTGGAAGAATTTGATCAGCTTTTTGTTTTTGGCGATCTCAAACAAATTCAACGGTTAAACGATTGGGGAATTGATGAAATTAGTGGTTTCGAAATTGAAGTCAAGGATTTTAACCGAATCGACGAAATCGAACAAGAGGTTCGGAATACAGTAGTGGACTACAGCGAAGACAACACAAGCATTTTACGAACCGAAAACATTACGCGCCTTTATCCTCAGATTTTCGACTGGTTAACTATTTTAGACATGAATGTGTGGGTGATTCTAGCGTTGATGATACTGGTTGCCGGTTTTAATATGATATCGGGATTACTGGTTTTAATCCTCGAACGCAGTTCAATGATCGGTGTTTTAAAAGCACTCGGAAGCAGAAACTGGAGTATTCGTAAAGTGTTTTTATACCTCTCGGTTTTTCTGACCAGCCGCGGAATGCTTTGGGGAAATGTAATTGGAGTGTCGCTCATTTTTCTCCAGAAATGGTTCGAAATATTTAAACTCGATCCTACCACTTATTATGTCGACGTGGTTCCGGTTAACTTTTCGTTGTTTCATCTTTTATTGCTTAACATGGGCAGCATTGTAATTACAACGCTTATGTTGCTCATTCCAAGTTATTTTGTTAGTAAAATTTCGCCGGAAAAAACAATTCGTTTCGATTAATTTTCTCAGTCAGCAAAAACCTTTTTACAGCATTTCGACTGAACACGATTTTATTTCGTCGAAACAATAAAAATTGTTTTTCCTGATTGGTAATTTCCTATTTTTACTACATGAAAACGCTTCAGAAAAAAATAAAAATGGCTTTATCGGGTGTTTTACCGGGCAAGAACTCGCACCTGAAAATGCTACCTCCAAAGCGTGTTTTAAAAGCTATGCCCGAAGATAAAAGCCGCTTAAAACAAAGTAGCGTTTTGCTTTTACTTTTAGTTGAAAACGACGAAATCTACGTTTGTTTAATTAAACGGCCGGCTCACATGAAACACCATGCCGGGCAAATTGCCTTACCGGGTGGCAGGGTAGAAAAAGGCGAAACAAAACTGGAAGCCGCATTTCGCGAGACATTCGAAGAAATTGGAGTGCCGGCAGACCAGATTACGCTTTTGGGTTCATTGTCTGAATTTTATGTGGAAGTCAGCCGTTTTCAAATTCAACCTTTTGTGGGTTGGTTAAACACAAAACCGACATTTATTTTAGATTCAAACGAGGTGGAAAAAACATTTCTTTTCCCGCTGAAAAAATTTAAAGCTCCGTTTGGCGAAATTGAATTAGAAACCGTTTCGGGAAAGTTAAATGTGCCGTGTATTCGTTTCGAGGGTGAAATAATATGGGGAGCCACCGCAATGATTCTTTCTGAATTTGCCGATCTGCTACAACAAATCAGCTCTATTCGGGAATAACATTTAAATAATGATCGTAATTGGTCATCACCCTGGATACGTAATTGTAGGCTTGTTCTCCTCGACAGTATCCGTATTTTGCCACCGGATCTTTATAATATTTTTCCGATGATTTATTCCGCAAAAAGAAGTCAACGTTATCGTTCCAAACATACCTGTTTTTATCGTATTTTTCTGCCAGACGTTGTGCATCCATCACGTGTCCCAATCCGATATTATACGATGCAAGTACAAATTTTATTCGTTCGGTAGAATCGGGAATCGATTCGATAAATTGTTGGTCTAACCAATTCAGCAAAAGAATACCGCCTTTAATATTCTGTTCGGGGTCGCTAAGGTCGTCAAGGCCAAATCCTTCGGCGGTTGTCGGCATAATTTGCATTAATCCATAAGCACCAGCCCACGAACCAGCGTTGGGATTAAACCGCGATTCCTGGTACATAATCGAAGAAATTAAGCGCCAGTCCCAATTGTATTTGTTTGCCAGTTTTTTTACCACATCGTCGTACTCCGAAATTTGCCCTCCGGTAATGCTGTGAAAATCGCTATCGAGACGGCCTGCAATTCGTGAGCTGTTAAAATATTTATGATAGAGGTATTTGTATTTGCCGGTACGTTCAAATTTTGTAATCCACTTATCGAGGTATTCCTTCCACTCCACCGAACCTTTTCTAACTGCCCAGGCAATATTCTGATTAAAACTAACTTTTAGCGAAACATCGAGATCCGGATAATAGGTTTTATTGAGTTTGGCCACATTCTCGTCGCAAACCGTGTAATCCAGTTCACCTTCAGCAACTTTTGTAATCAATTGCTCAACGCCGTAAATGGTGTCTTCAACAATATCGATTTGACTGCCAATTTCTTCGGAAAGATTTTGCAGTCGGTTGTAATAAGAAGTATTTTTTTGAACGTATATTTTTTTCCCTGCCAATTCGAGCGTTGTTTTAATAAAAGCGGAATCTGATGAGTTTTTGCGATTTCGTTGAACCAGTACTTGCCGGGTTTGATTGATCGGAACAGTAAAATCGATTTCCTCGCTACGCTCTTTTGTAATGGTTAGGTTTTTTGCGATTAAATCGTAGGTGCCATTTATTAATCCGTCGAAAGTTTCCTGAAGATTATTGCTTACGCTAAGTTTTAATTCCACATTCAATTCGTTTGCCAATTCCTTCAGTAATTCGTATTGAAACCCCATAGGTTTTCCACGGTACACAAAATAATTGGTAGAGTTATAATCGACAACAACTTTTAGTTCGCCCGATTTTTTTATTTGTGCTAAATCGTTTTGAGTGCTGGTTTTAACAGCCTTTTCGTTTTTTTTATCGTGTTTTACACCGTTACAACCAGCAATAAAAAACGATAAAATAAAAAGGGTTAGTAATGCACGTAGAAAGTATTTATATGTCGTATAAATCTTCATTAATCATAAAACGCCCAAGACACGCCCAGCCTGAAGGTAGCCCGGTTCATTGGGTACGTTGAAGTTGTAATGTATTCACCATCTAAAAATTCCGAACCGATATTCATCATCTTAAAAAATGCCCTCGTACGCTTTAATCGCAGACTAACATAGACGTCAATATACGGATAATTCCCATACTTCTTTTCATTCTGAAGATAAAAGAGTCCGGTATTCGGTGCATACGCATCGGCATAATAGGCGGTATTGTATCGAGTTTCGGCGCCAATTTGTGTAAACATTACTTTCGAAATAACTAACTTATAATAGGCAGAAACATGTGCCGACAGATCTGGCAAATGTATCAGATCTTCGTTCGATGCTTTTTGCCACAATAAACGTGTTCGAAAATGAAAACTTCGGTATTTGAGGTCTTTATCCAGAAAAGCCGAAAGTATCACCAACTGTTTATCGGTTTGTGTGGGCGTTGCATTTACATCGTTAAAAATATAATTGTTCAAAATGGAATATTTAGCCCCTAATTCAATTCTTTTTTTGTGCGAAACAAATTTACCACCGGCAGTCATTCGTTGTTCCATTTTAAAACTATTCGTCCAATGCGCATGGTTCGAATAAAATGTTTCTTGAAACGGATCGGCAACTAAATTTTCCAGACTTCCATCAAAAGTAAGTGCCGCCAAAGAATCGCCTAAAAATTTAAAAGGTTTTGAAATAATTCCGTTCAACTCGGTCTGACCAGCATTTCTACCTGCGAGGTAAACTTTTCCATCAAAATTCCAGGTCCAAAATTTACCTGTACTTCTAAAAATTCCTCCTCCAACAAATACATTTGAATATTTTAATATATTTCGTTGATCTATTCCTATGTATTTTCCGGGCGCTGATCCTTGCGTAAAATCGAAACCCAAGAATGCTCTTTTCCCAAAGGTTACTTTTTTGTTCGCATTCTCGTATTGTTTTAGCTGAAAAACATTACTTAAACGGTTAAACCGAATCGAATCTTTTGTATAATCTTCGTTATAATAGATTTCTTTCCAAAACGTAGAATCATTGTCTTCTTCAATAAACTCCTGTTTATGCCGCTCGTATTGCACCGAGTATAGTATACCTACCACCGGTCTGAAAATTTTAGTTGAGTCGTTAATTTCATCGTAGGTTCCTATTTTGTATTCTGCGTTGGTATAAAAATAAGAACTGCTAAACAAACTTCTTGCGTTACTTAAATTGACATTTATAAATTCGGTGTCTTCCACTTTTAATAACTCGCTCTCATTTTCGAGTCCGCCGTTCTCTTCTCCTTTTACTGAATTCGAAATAAATCCGGAGTATATATTCCACTTGTCTTTGTTATAACTCGAATAAAGCGTAATAAAATTATTTTTGCTTTCCTGGTAATTATATTGCCCCAGTGATTTAGCCTGATCATATCGAAAGGTGAAATTTAAATATGGATTTACATTTTGAGAATGAAATACATTAAATCTGATTTCGCTCTTTCTCGATTTATTCTCGCTCTGGCTATAATCGAGTTGTGTATAAGGCGTAGTTGTATTATAATATTTTGTAGTTGAAGGTGTTAAAAGGTAGGCGTCTCGCGATTGTAAAAAGAAGTAATTCGTTTTCGCTTGTCTTTTAAAAAAGTTGTTATTCAGAGCAGGAGTGCCGTAATTCCCGACATAACTAACGGTTAATGCGTCTTTATAAACCGGGTTGTATAGGTGAAAATAATCCTGTAATGTATCCATTTTGGTTGAATCCTGAAATGCACCATAACCGTTGAGGTACCACAAACGTATTTTCGGTTCAACTTCCTTGTCTTTCGAAGCTGTGCTTTTTGAATCGTCTTCCATTCTTATTTCCTGTTCATATTGTGCACTCACAATATTTGGAATCCAAGTAATTAGTAAAAGAATTATTGTTATGTATTTCGCTTTTATCATACAACCACAACTTTGCAGCACAAAACTAAGAAAAGCATTGAAGTGAAATATAAATCTTTGAAACTTTTCACGATTATTAACAAGATTGATCGCAGAAAAAAGGCCCGTGCTCAAAAGAACACGGGCCTAATTAAGTTGGCAGCGACCTACTCTCCCACTTTTACGCAGTACCATCGGCGCTGGCGGGCTTAACTTCTCTGTTC
>JBNKOT010000463.1:0-9675 GCA_050294855.1 Draconibacterium sp.
CACAATAATTATAGATACAATCATAAAACTTATAAATTTTAAGAAAGTATCCCCGTCTTACTACAGCTGCATCCTAAATGTTGTCTGTTTTTGTATTCTGAATTAAAAAAAGAATGAATTTGATATTTTTTTATTGACAGAACTATTTCACGTTCAGAATATAAATTCGCTTCTACCAGCCTTAATTTTACCTTATAAATAATTAGAACGATCCATAGTTTAACCAACTAGTGAATTAAAACCCTTTAAATATAATCATTTAATTCTAACAAACTTAAAATTTAAACTTATTTGAAATGGGTGATTTTGAAAAAAAATTACGGGACCTTGTACTGGCGCCCTACATTTTAAAAGCAACTGCGCTAATTCGTGTGCAGCGAAAAGTCGGCGGAAATCAATTTAGGCACAGTTTCTCAACGCTCGGAATTTTGCTGGATTACAAGTACTTCTCGGATAGTGTATTGTTAAAGGCTTCGTTATTACATGATTTCCTGGAAGACCTGCCGGAATCGACGGTTGAAGAAATCAGAGGAATTGATAAGGACAGTCAACAAGTTGTAAAGTTGGTTTTGGAGGTAACGAAGCAACCAACAGAAACAAAAGCACAATACCTGCATCGTGTTATGCATGAAGGTTCTACTAATGCATTAATTTTAAAATGTGCCGACCGAATTAGTAACCTAACCGACCTTCATCGCGATACTCATACCAATCAGAAGATTTCTGCTTACCTGAATCAAACCGAAAAATTTGTGTTGCCCATGGCGCAAAAGGTAGATCACAACATGTTTATCGAATTATCCGATCTGGTAGCCCGAAGACGAGAGATTATAAAAATGACAGAGGAAGCAAAACAAAAAAAATAAACGTCATGAGAAACAGTAAAAGATACAATAATTCAAAATTTATATATGGATTCCTTTCCGTAAACAGGTCCGTTTCAATTCCGAAAGAACTGCTGTTTGGTCGTGCATCGTTGTTGTCTCTTCGATTGATTTTAAAAACAAATTTTCCGGAAGCAAATAAGTACATTAAAACCGGAGAAGTTGTTGCTGCTTTGAATCTTTTACGAAACGAGGGAAACATTCGGGATAGTGCAGACAACTGTATTGTTAATGTGAAGAACCTTTCGTTAGCAGATACAAAAAATGCAGAATTTCTTAGTCAATACTTATTTGATGTGGTTCCCGATTGTCCTGAAAACAACAATACATGGAAGAGCTTTTCGGGGTGGGAAGCGTTACTAATCGAATACTTAAAAACAATTCAGTTTTTGGAGAATTGTCTCAATCAACAATTCCAAATTGCCAACCGTTTTCTTGATTACCTGATATTATCTGGTCAATATAAAAAAGGATTATCGGTAATAAGATCAATAAAAAAGAGTCTGGTTAAAATGCCGGATAATTTTGCTCTGAAATCAACAATTCTTGCTCATCAAGCAGAAATATTTCGAATGATGGGAAAAAACAGCAGGGCAGAAAAGTTGCTTCGTCCGGCAATTGCGCGACTTGAAAAAAATGCAATTCAACATCAACTTTTATTGGCCCAATTGTACAAAATATTAGGGCTGATTCTGCTATACGACGATAAAATGCGTTTATCGGAAGCAGAAGATTATTTACACCGGGCATTGCTTATTCGTCAAATGAATTTAGGAGAAAAACACATTTTAACCATTGCAAGTTCGATTTGTATGGTGGAATATTTCAATTTGTTGGGTAATGCAAAAAAAGCATTTGAATACCTCGATAAAATTGAAGAACAACTCCCTTCGTTCGAAAACGATTACTTTTCTGCCTGGGTTGCCGACGTAAAAGGACTGGCATCATATTACAACAATAATCCGGGTGATGCCATTCAATATTGCGAAACAGGGCTAATTACCCGACGGAAATTCTTAAATAAAGAACATCCTTTACTACTTGAAAGCCTCCATAATATTGGATATTTGCTTATTCTTTCGAGCAAAGCACAAGAAGGAATTCAATACATCGAACAAACTTATTCGCTTCTAAAAAAGGTGTATTCGGCAGAACATCAGAATTACACGGTTACGGTTGGTGTTTATTCGCTTTGTAATCTATTGCTTGGCAATATTGATAAAGCAGAGGAAATACTATTGAGCGAGGTACAAACCATACTAACTTTTCCAAGAGAAAATTACAAATTGTATGAAGTTGCTTTCGAACGATTAATCGAACATTTCAAGGATAAAAAGAAGAGATTCAAAGAAAAGGACCTTACCGGAATTTATCTGAAATTGTTGAGAAGCAGAAAAAACAGATACGATCAAAAATACTGGAGAGTATTACAAAGGTATTTTCAGCTTTTAAAATTTACCGGTCAGTATGCCGATGTTGTTTGGGTAAAACAGGAATTATCGGAACATTTATACTTTGAAATTCAGCAAAAAATAAAAGCAAAAACAATCACAGAAACTGCGTTAAACAACTATGGCATCCAGTTTAAAAATGAATACAACGATTATAACAGAGCCGAGGAGTGTTATATCAAAACACTTGCGATCAATCCAAACGATTCAAATACCTGCAGTAATTACGCGCTATTGTTAACCAGCGTAAAAAAAGAGGATGATCTGGCTGAAAAATATTATTTAATAGCGTTAGCATATAATCCGAAAAACGATGTTGCTTTTGGCAACTATGCATTTTTTCTTCAAAATGCGAGAAGAAAATTAAACAAAGCAGAAATCTGTTATCAGGAATCACTGAAATTGAACAGTAACGACCGATGTACCTATGCAAATTATGCCTCTTTAAAACTTATCCAGGGTGATTTTGAGGAAGCAAAAAAACTGGCTTCAATTTCACTAAAAATGTGTATTCCCTCGCCCAACCGGCTTATGGCCCGTTCGTTGTTTTGTTTGATTATTATTCGAATGTTCGAATGTAAATATTACAACGATCTGGTGGGCAACATGAAATTCCTGTTTAACTATGGAATTGAACATGTGCCTTGGGATAACCGGGCCTTGATTGTGTTTATAAAAAAATTACTCAATCAAAACGAATTTACTTTTTTAAATACTATTTTTAATACAATCAATGATTATACCTGGATGGAAAAATTAGTGGAACAAAGCGAATGGAACAGAATTGATCCTTTACCTTTTGTGAGTGCCTATAAATCACTTTAAGATTATATCTTTTTTGAAGACTTCATAGTCTGGAAGCCACTTGGATTTGATATTCGGTTGGAACAATCAGGCGTTAAACAATAACAAGTTGGAATGAATCGTACAATCCATAAAGCTGCTAATTTGATGAAAAATGCCAATGCGATAGCCATTTTTGCCGGAGCCGGTATGGGGGTAGATTCAGGTCTGGAACAATATCGTGGTACTGATGGTTTGTGGACCAAATCGATCAGTTTCAACAACGCAACCGTAAATTATTACGATTTACTGAAACCGGAAGCTTTTCGTGAAAAGCCTGAGCTTGCATGGGGATTAATCGGTTCTTTAATGGAGCGATACGATTCTACTCCACTTCATATTGGTTTTTCGATATTAAAAGAATTAATCTCTAAAAAGGAATATTTTGTGGTGACCAGTAATATCGATGAACATTTTCAGAAAGCAGGTTTTAATCCCAAAAAGATTTTTGAATATCATGGATCGATTTATAATTCGCAGTGTATGTACAACCTTGAATGTGACGTTTGGGATACCGAATATCCAAAAGTAGATACAGAAAATATTATGGCATACCCGCCTTTTCCTACCTGTCCGGTTTGCCATTCCTATTGTCGCCCGAATGTTCACCTGTTCGAAGATGACTTTTTTGTTTCTACAATTGCTGCCGATCAGCAGTTCAGGTTTATGCAATGGGAGGAAAAAATTTAAAAAACATGTAGAAATATTATTGCCTTGGAAATTGGAGCAGGTAAAACCATTTCTAAAATTCGTCGATCTTCCGAAGATTTTGTTAAGAATAAACACGCGTTAATTCGAATAAATCCAAATGATTTTGAAACAAATCAACCCAACCACCTTTCCATTCCACTTGGTGCAAAAGAGTGTTTGATGCGAATTAAGGATATTATAAAGAATGGAGAGTGTCCGTTTTAAAGACTATTAATCTATTATAATCAATTGATTAATTTTGTTTTAAAGTTGAATGAAAATTTATTCAACCCCACAAATTTTATGAAAACTGCTCAGAGTGCTTTGACGACAATGTTTTTGCAGAATCTTTAAACCTAAAAATCATAGAAGGAACCAGCGAGAACATCACACCCAATAGAAATACCAGAACGAATTGAATGTTTCCATTGATGGAAAGATAATTCAAAAAAAGTGCGAATGCAACAACAAGAACATTGGCTGCAATTATCATCAAGGTAACTTTTAAATGGCTGGGTTCTAGGGCAAGCAATTTGTGGTGAATATGATTGTTGTCGGCAACAAATGGAGATTTCCGTCGCGCAATACGAATTGCCATTACTCTGAGTGTATCAACAAGCGGAACTACTAATAATGCAAACGAAACCGAAGGACTTGCATGAACGGCAAATGGCACAGTATCAACAATGTTATATTCGTTAAATTTTATGACAAGTGCTGAAATTACCAAACCAACGATCAAAGATCCTGTATCGCCCATAAACAGTTTATTGGAGTGGCCGAAAACATTATAGAGGAAAAATCCGGAAAGACTGCCAACCAATGCAAAAGACATTATAGCGAACTGAAATTGTCCAGCAAGAAAAAACCAAATCCCAAAAAACGTAGAAACAGCTATCGCTATCCCAGAAGCCAATCCATCTATTCCGTCGATTAAATTAAAAGCATTGATAATAACCACAACTGCAAACAAAGAAATAGATACACTTGTAATAAAACCTATATCGTAAGTGCCTAAAATTCCGTGAAGATCAGTAAATCTTACATTGCCCAGCGTTATCAGTATTATTGCTGCAAATACTTGTACAACCAATTTTTTTCTTGCTGAAATGGTCATTAAATCGTCTTTTAAACCAACAAAAAACATTAATATAACAGCTGCAATAATGTATTTTAAAGAATCAAAACTTAAGCCATCGGTTGCAATAATAGAACTAAGAGTGAATCCCATAAAAATTGCTACTCCTCCAAGAGGAGGTACAATTGTAGTGTGAATCTTTCTTTCCTCAAATGGTTCGAATAAACCTTTTGCCCGTGCTACCTTTAAAATTGAAGGTACCACAATTATCACAACAAAAAAGCTCGCTAGAAATGCGCCAAAGATTAAAAAAAATTCCATAGTTCAGTTTTGGGTTGAAAGTCGTCATCTTTCTTTTTGTTAACGAGTATCTAATATCGGATTTTTTTTTGAATTCTACATAAGCTTATGTTTATAATACGACTAATTCGCTGTGAAACTTGGGAAATATTACCAGATTGGGACAAAGAATAACATTATGATACCTATTTGTATATTTTGGTAGTATGAAAAATTAGTATGTAGAATTCAATTGTTTCCTTTTATGAATAACTCGTATTTGTTAATTCATTTTTTCTAATTCAAAAAATGCATTCATTAGATAACATAAATATTAATTTTGCGTTTTGAACAAAAGCAAATAAAGCCATTATATGAATTCAGTAAATACTAAATTTTTGGTCCTACTTTTTGTGGGACTATTTTTTAATCTGCCGGTTTGGTCACAAATTTCGGAGGAAACTAAAAATGATGAAACTTTAACTAAAGGAATAGAAATTCTTAGAAAGTATATTATTGAAGGTGGTTCGTGGTACGTTGACCAACCATTGTTGGATGAAAATGTGAAAGGATTAATTCATTTTGTGGAAGACGAACCAGTGGATTCGGTTTTGAAAAATATTGTAAATGTTTTGGATTCTAACCGGAATTTTGTTTCCAGATTACCCGAAAGTGTGCCGGATAGTTTATCTGTACCTGGATTTTATCCTAACTTTTTATTGGAGAAAGACATTGAAAAGCTTGGTGTTCAATTGCAGAATTATTATCAGAAAAAACAAATAGTTGTACCCGAAGAAATTACTTCAAATCTTAAAGATCGCTTGCCGCTTATTCCCGAAGGAAAAGCAATGCAATTATTCTCTAATTCAACCTATTCAATTCCTGAAAATCTACAAATCCCGGATGTAATCCCGGATTCGATGCTCAATTCATCAGAAAATTTTAGAGCCTTAGAAGTTAAAGACAGCCTGCGCAATTTATATATTGAAAATAAGCGAGTTGCATACAACGATTCAATAGTGAATTCTTATATCGACTCGTTGATTTTAGACATTAAAACCAAACAATTTGTTCAAGATTTTGAAACCAGAAAAAAGAGAATGGTTGATTCCGTGAATGTGAACAACTATGAAATTTTAAAAGCGTACAACGACTCCATTATAAATGCGGTAAACGATTCTATTTTCACCATTTTAAGTACTTTGGTTGAATATGCCGATTATATTGATACAACACAGATTTCGATCATAAATTTGGCGGGTGATTCAACCAATATCCCATTAAAAAACGATACGGAAAAATATACCAGAGTTTGGCTTAAAAATGCACAAAACGATTCGCTGAGTATTTTGGTAAAAAACACCGATAAACGAAGCATGCAGATGATGATCGATGATGGAATTACATTTACGCGTTTTAAAGCAAAAGAGACTAAGCAGTTCGATTTTACGACACTTGAGAAAGAAATCAATGATTTTAATGGTATTGCTAATATTTATCAAATAGAAACGCCGTGGCGTATTGGTGGCGATGGATCAATTGGATTTTCTCAAACTTATTTGCAGAACTGGAAAAAAGGAGGACAAAGTGCTATCTCATCTTTATTGGTTCTGAAAGGTTTTGCAAATTATTCGCGAGAGGATGGAAAAATAAAACTCGAGAATAATGCAGAGATCCGTAATGGTTGGATAAAACCGGGGGGTAAAGGATCGGAAGTTCAAAAAAATGACGATAAATTTGAAGTCACTTCAAGGTTTAGTGTAAGTGCTTTTAAAAGATGGTATTATAGTGCTGAATTTAATTTTGAAACCCAGTTTTTCAGAGGATACCGATATCCAACTGAGTCGAATCCTGATCCAATTTCAACTTTCTTCTCGCCGGCACGAACATTTTTTAAAATTGGTATGGAATATAAACCAAACTCCAATTTCTCTTTATTACTTTCCCCGCTCACCATAAAAAATGTTTATGTAAGAGACACCACGTTAATCAATCAAACTAATTTTGGTATTGAACCAAACCGGAAAAGTTTTTGGGAGCCGGGGTTAAATGCCGACGTAAAATTCAAAAAAAGGTTAACAGACGATATTTCTTATGAAACGAAATATAAAATGTTTATCAACTACAAAGCGCCATTTCGTAAGTTTGATATCAACTGGGAAAATCAGATGGATATGAGATTAAACGATTATATAAATTTGCGTTTAATGGTGCATTTAATTTACGATGACGATGTTCTTTTCCCGGTTTATGATGCAAATGATGTTAAAATTGGCGATGAACCAAAGTTACAGGTGAAAGAATTTCTAACCATAGGATTTGTTTATAAAATAAATCATAAAATATTGAAAACAAAAAGAATACGATAGTTAAAATAAAAATACCACTACCACACTGATTTAAAAGAATTCATTTAAATTTGTTGAAAGTTAAACTAAAATGTGTTGTTCTTTTTTAGTAAAATAACAAAATTATTTTCATGAAGCGACCATACAATTTTTACTCGCCAAACTGCCGGCAGGTAGGGAAGCAGTACTAAAATCTTGGGAGTTCTATCTAATTCCGTTAAAAAATTAATAAAATTAAATGAAAAGTATAAAAAGATATTACACCTTAAATGCCGAACCAAAGGATGTTTATAATGCTTTAACCAACAAAAAAATGGTTGAAATTTGGACCGGTGAAAAAGCAGAAATGGAACCGGTTGAAGGATTTGAGTTTTCGTTATGGGATGGAAGTATTTCGGGGGTTAATCTCGAAATTGTTGAAAATAAAAAGATTGTTCAGCAATGGTTTTTTGGTGATGAAACGGAAGCAAAATCGGTTGTTACGCTAAAAATTCATCCACACAAAAAAGGGACTAGTGTTGAATTAAATCACACCAATATTCCGGAAGATGCTTTCGAGAATATTTCGGAAGGATGGGACGAAGATTATTTTGGCTCGCTCAACGAACTTTTTATTTAGCCAATTAATTTCAATAAATAATTGTTGCTATTTTATTCGAATCGGAAGGGGAGTGGGGCAGTTGGTTCAAAACTATAAAACTGTCTTTTCGATTGTTCATCTAGTATAAATCCAACAAAATTCATGTCGCTGGGGTGTAATGGATAAAAAGCCAATCTTAACTGAAAAGTTTTAAACACCAAATTTTCGTTGTGTAAGCGGATACCCATTCCAATACCACTGTAATAGTCCTGCGTGAAGATCAGTTTATCGCTTGCTCCAATCACACCAACATCGCCAAAACCAAAAACAGCCATGTTAAATTTGTAAAACTCGCGCCGAAGAAAAAGAACGTATTCAAGATTTACACTCAGTCTCTGTTTTCCATAAACCTCTTGACTTTTAAAACCGCGAATATGATCGTCGACATTGAACGTTAAATTTTCGATTTCGATGCGACGTAATCCTAGGGTGTAATTTGCGCGCGAAAACAGCCTGAATCGTTTTCTCCCTGCATTTACCTGCTTCGAAATAAAATTAACATTTCCTTGTATTTG
Organism: Draconibacterium sp.; assembly: GCA_050294855.1. Lineage (GTDB taxonomy): Bacteria > Bacteroidota > Bacteroidia > Bacteroidales > Prolixibacteraceae > Draconibacterium. The sequence goes on from JBNKOT010000463.1 coordinate 8,729, forward strand.
CCCCTGCTGATATCCGGAAGCCGTAAAAAATCCACCGATTTCTCCGGCCAGATATAAATATCCTTTTCGATTGATTAATAAATTGCCGTTCGATAAAAACAGGTGGGCATAATGCCGGCTGCCAAATTCGTTGATATCGTAACCATAAACAATCTCATTCTTAAATCCTTCTGGAATATCCTCTGTAATTCCGTAGCTGTAGATTAATTGATCTTGCACAAAACGCCGCTGCGTAAAAGTAATTCCTGCCAAATAAAAAGTGCTGTTCGAAAAATATTGTTCCTCACCGGGTTTTGGATCCGGTCGTTTAAAATAATTCCGATTATAAAAACCAGCAGCAAGAACAAGTTGTGTCGGAGTAGCACTTTGTTTATCAATTTGAAAACTTCGTCCTCCCCAAGCACTGTAATACGACAAGTTCATGTTTGTGGTGTCATGTTTTATCGGGTCGTCATCGAAAATTCTGTCGGTACGGTATAAACGCAGCGCATCGGCACCGTATCCCCATTTTATTGTTGGTGTAATAAACGGTTTATTCACCCGAAACATGAAACCTTCCTTTTTGTAAGTATTTAAGTATCCGGTTGTAATATCAATAAACTTACCTTTAATGTTGTTGATTTTATAATACGTTTCGACACCCAGATACGGTTGCTGCGAAACATGCCCTAAAAATCGAAATGAGATTTCGTGGCCAACTCCAAAAATATTTTGATTGTAAACTTGTACAGCTGCAGAACTTGTTCCACTCACATCTCCCGAAACACCAAACGAAAAACGATCTTGAGTAAGCACTGTAACATGCACAAATTCACGATAAATACTATCTTGTTCCAGTAAAATCTGAATGCCTTTAATATAAGGAAGTGTTCGGATTAGCCTTTCATTTTCGTATATGACCTCCGCATCAACCGTATCTCCAACATGAAAAAGTAACATCTTTTCAA
>JBNKOT010000464.1:0-8855 GCA_050294855.1 Draconibacterium sp.
TTTCAACAATTGGTTTTACCAGGCGGTCGATATCGCCGGCTCCCATTGTTATTATTATATCGTTTTCTTCATTTCTAATCTTTTCCAGCGCTTCTTCTTTACTTGCCAGATATTTTTCTTTCAAATGCATTTTATTGAAGATAATTTCCGAAGAAACTCCTGGTATCGGTTTTTCACGTGCCGGATAAAGCGGAATTAGTATTGCCGAATCGAGTAAATCTAAACTGGCGGCAAATTCAGGCGCAAAATCTTTTGTCCGCGAATACAAATGCGGTTGAAAAATACCTTTTACTTTTCGATTGGGATACAATGCTTTTACCGATGAAATAACAGCTTTCAACTCTTCGGGATGATGCGCATAATCGTCGATATAAATACTTTTCTGATTGATGAATTGCACATCGAAACGTCGTGCAACGCCCCGGTAATCTTCGAGTCCGGCTTTAATTTCGTTGGCAGTTGCTCCGGCAAAAAATGCCATTGAAGCAGCAGCTATCGCATTTTCGACATTTACCAAGCCCGGATAAAAAACTTTGCAATTAGCAATTGTGCCGTCCGGTGTTTTCAAATTAAACTGATAGTAACCACCACCTTCATTCAATTTCAGATTAACCGTACAAAAATCGGCGTCTTCTTTTATGGAATATGAATATACTTTTGCTGAAGTTTTTGCCGTATTTAATTCCACACCTTTTTTTACAACCAGTTTTCCATCTGGTTTTATTTGTGAGATAAATTTTTCGAACGATTCAACAATTTTTTCTTTATCGCCATAAATATCCAAATGATCGGCATCGACACTGGTCACCAAAGCCAATTGCGGATTTAAATGATGAAACGAACGGTCAAACTCATCGGCTTCAACCACAATCCACGGAGAATCTTCTTTTGGTAAAACCAGGTTGCTTCCAAAATTTTTGGAGATTCCGCCCAAAAATGCACCACAACCAATTTTTGTATGATTTAATGTATTTGCAACCATCGTACTCACCGAAGTTTTTCCGTGAGTTCCGGCCACTGCAATTCCATTTTTCTCGTTACTGATAAAACCCAGCACTTTTGCGCGTTTTAAAAGCGGAATGGGCTGATTCATAAACCAGGCCAGCTCTTGATGATCTTCGGGTAAAGCAGGCGTATAAACCCCTAGTGTTGAAGCCGGATTCCATCTTGCTGGAATGTTCCGGATATCGTCATCAAAATGCACGTCGATTCCTTCTGCCTGCAAAGCATCGGTTAGCGGCGTTTGTGTTTTATCGTATCCTGCCACATTTCGTCCGGTAAATTTAAAGTATCGGGCGAGCGCACTCATCCCAATTCCTCCAATTCCGAGGAAATAAACATTTTTTATGTGATCAAGATTCTTCATTTTACTAATTTTTCTACTTCGTCGACAATGGTTGTTGTTGCTTCGGGTTTTGCCAGCGCTTTTATTTTTATAGCTAGTTCTTTACATTTCGCTGCATTCTGAACTACCTCAAAAGCTGCCGGAAATAATTTTTCATCCACTTCGTTGTCGCGAATCATTAATGCGGCGTCTTTTTCAACAAGTGCCATTGCATTTTTAGTTTGATGATCTTCCGAAACATTAGGAGACGGAATTAAAATTGAAGGTTTTTCAACCAAACACAATTCTGAAATTGTTCCTGCACCGGCTCTCGAAATCACAACATCGGCCATCGAATATGCCAAATCCATTCGGGTAAGAAATTTATGAATCTGCAAATTCCCGGGCTTCGAACCTTTTAGTTCTTTTTCAATTTCGTTAAAATAAAATGCTCCGGTTTGCCATATCACTTTCACTTTCGATTCGGCTATACTTTTTATATTTCGTAGAACTGCGTTATTGATCGAACGGGCACCCAAACTTCCGCCTATAATTAAAATCACCTTGTCGGTTTCTTTTAATTCGAAATATTTGGCTGCCTCCGTTTTATTCGACCGGTTTTGAATCAATTTCTCGCGTACCGGATTTCCGGTCAGAATTATTTTTTCTTTTGGAAAAAACCGATCCATTTTTTCGTAAGCCACACAAATCGAATTCACTTTTTTACTTAACAATTTATTGGTGATTCCGGCATACGAATTTTGCTCCTGAATTAAAGTCGGCACTCCGTTTTTTGCTGCCGCCCGCAACAGCGGACCACTTGCATAACCACCAACTCCAATTGCAATCTGCGGATTAAAATCTTTTACAATTCTCCGTGCCATCGAAGCACTTTTCAGCAATGACGAAAAGAATTTAAATATTTTCAGGCTGGGTTTTCTAGGAAATCCCATCACGGGCAGACCAATAATTTTGTATCCTGCAGCCGGAACTCTTTCCATCTCCATTCTGCCCAATGCGCCAACAAACAAAATCTCGCAATCGGGATATCGTTTTTTAATTTCGTTGGCAATCGACAATGCCGGGAAAATATGTCCCCCGGTTCCGCCCCCACTCAATATGACTCTTTCAAGTTTCATTTTTCCATTTCATAATCTTCGTCAGGTGCGTTTACCTGTACGGGTTGTTCTTCAATATGGCGATTTACCTGCGTTTGATGGCTCACACTTAAAATGCAACCAAAAGCTACGGATGTAAATAAAAGCGATGTTCCGCCTAAACTCACCCACGGTAAGGGCTGCCCGGTAACCGGCAGTGCTCCGCTCGAAACACCAATATTTATCATTGCCTGATACACCAAAATCAAGGTAAGTCCAATGACCACAAATGCCGGGAATGTTCGTGTCGAGCGCCTGACAACAATAACTCCCCTGAAAAAAAAGATCAGGTAAAGAAACATCACTGCCACTCCGATAATCAGACCGTATTCCTCGACAATAATCGCAAAAATAAAATCGTTATAAGCCGCTGCCATGTAATTACTTACATCGGAATGACCAGGTCCTTTTCCGAAAATTCCTCCCGAATAAATGGCCAGTTTTGCATAATCGGCCTGCGTAATTCCTTTTTGTGAATTTGGATCGCCGTTTACAAAGCGGTCGATCCGTCCTTTTATGGTTTGAATCCTTGCCGGACTGTTTGTCCACTGATCGGCAACCACATAAATTACCACCACCAAAGCAATTCCGGTGGCAACCACCATTAATAAATATTTTATGGGAATTCTACCCACAAACATCATCGTCATAATTGTTGCAAACAGTAACGCGGAGGTCGAAAAATCTGATACAAATATTAATCCACAAACAATCACAGTATAGATAATAATACGTTTAAACGCCAATCGTAAATCGCCTTTTGTTTTTTGTTTTTTCCCAAGGATTTTTGCCGAATACAAAATCAGGGAAATTTTTGCCAACTCTGCCGGCTGAAAAGAAATAATTCCCAAATTCAGGGTTCTGCCACTTCCTCCCAACATTCCGCCCAATTTCATGACGAAGGCGATTCCGAGCAAACCAATGCTCAGGTACAACAAATAGTTAGCGGCAATCGAATAAATTTTTACCGGAAAAACATTTACCATCAATAAAATTATTCCAAATCCCAATCCCAAAAAGAACAACTGTCGAATGAGGTAATAAAGCGTATTTCCAGATGCCACACGATAAGCCAGCGCGCCTGTTGAACTGTAAACGATCAGCAGCGACAGCAGCGACAACAACATTAATACGATCCAGATTACACGGTCGCCCTTAAATATTTTTCCGATGGAAAATTCCATTATAAATTCCTTACTTCCTTTTTAAACTGAATTCCTCGATCTTCGTAATTTTCAAACAAATCGAAACTTGCACAGGCAGGCGACAACAAAACGGTATCGCCATTTCTGGCCACATAATAAGCCGCTTTTACCGCTTCTTCCATGCTTGTTGCATCGACAATGGTTTTCACTAATCCTTCGAAAGCATCGTGGATTTTTTTGTTGTTTTTTCCCAAACAAACAATTGCTTTGACTTTCTCGCGTGCCAGGTTTTCCAACATCGAATAATCGTTTCCTTTGTCGACACCACCAACGATCCAGACAATTGGTTTTGCTACACTTTCGAGCGCGTACCAGGTTGAATTTACGTTTGTTGCCTTCGAGTCGTTTACAAACTCAATTCCATGAACTTTCAAAAAACGCTCTAAACGGTGCTCAACTCCGGTGAAGTCTGATAAACTTTCCCGCAATTGATCGTCACGAATCTCGAAAATCATGCTGGCAATTCCCGCTGCCATCGAATTGTACGTGTTGTGTTTTCCTTGTAATGATAAATCCAGAATAGACATACTGAATTGGTTTTGATTAATATTTATACTTATTTTATTTTCCTTTATTCCTGCGCCAATTTCGCCCGGTTGATTTAAACTGAACGAAATTTGTTGTGCCCGAACTTCTCGTTTTATAAGTTCTTTTTGAATGATTTCATCGTCGGCACAGTAGACGAAAAAATCGGATTTTGTTTGATTTTGAAGAATGCGGAATTTCGAATCGATGTAGTTTTGCAGATTGTATCCGTACCGATCTAAATGATCGGGAGTGATGTTCATTAAAACAGCCACATCGGCTTTAAAATCGTACATTCCATCGAGTTGAAAACTGCTGAGTTCGATTACATAAACATCGTAATTTTCTTCGGCCACCTGCCAGGCATAACTTTTACCAACATTTCCGGCCAGTCCAACATTTAAACCTGCATTAATCAGAATATGATACAACAACAAAGTTGTGGTTGTTTTACCGTTGCTCCCGGTAATACAAATTGTTTTTGCCGACGAATATCTACCCGCAAATTCAATCTCAGAAATTACCGGAATACCTTTTTCTTTTAGCTGAAGAATTAGTGGCGCTGCATCGGGAATCCCCGGACTTTTCACCACCAAATCGGCGTTCAGAATTTTTTCTGTTGAATGCTTTTCTTCTTCAAAATCGATACTATAATTTGAAAGAACGTTCTTGTACTTTTCCTTTATTTTCCCGAGGTCGGATAAAAAAACTCCGAACCCCTGCTTTTGTGCAAGTATGGCTGCTCCTACTCCACTTTCTCCACCGCCTAATATGATTGCACTTTTACTCAACTATCTCATTTTTAAGGTGACCACAGTCAGCACTGCCAGAATAATTCCTACAATCCAAAACCGGGTTACTATTTTTGCTTCAGGAAATCCTTTTTTCTGAAAATGATGATGGATCGGACTCATTAGAAATACACGTCGGCCTTCACCATATTTTCGTTTGGTGTATTTAAACCATGCCACCTGAATAACCACCGACAAATTTTCGATCAGGAAGATTCCACACAAAAGGGGAATCAAAATTTCTTTTCGAATGATGATGGAAAAAACGGCTAAAATTCCGCCGAGAGCCAGACTTCCGGTGTCGCCCATAAAAACCTGCGCCGGGTAAGAATTGTACCATAAAAATCCAACAGTTGCTCCAATAAATGCAGCAATAAAAATGGTGAGTTCACCAATATTTGGAATGTACATAATGTTGAGGTAATTCGCATAAATGACGTTACCACTCACATAGGCAAGCACTCCGAGAGTAACTCCGCTAATTGCCGAAGTTCCGGTTGCCAAACCATCCAGTCCGTCGGTTAAATTGGCGGCATTCGAAACTGCCGTGATGATCAGAATAATAGCAATGGCGTAAACCACCCATTTTAACCACCAAATCCCGGGAATAAAACTTACCAACCACGAATAATTAAACTCATTCTTTTTTACAAAAGGGATCGTTGTTACAGTCGATTTTACATCCTCAGTTACAACGCGAATGGTTTGTTCGCCGGTTTCGTGATTGACTGTAATTTCTTTTAAATCTTCGCCGTTGGCGTCTTTTACCGTTTGACGAACCAAAACATCGTCGTTAATAAAAAGAGTGGCTACAACAATTAATCCCAAACTAATTTGTCCGAGAATTTTAAATTTTCCTGCCAGTCCTTTTTTATTCTTTTTAAAAACTTTTATGTAATCGTCGATAAAACCGATAAAACCCAAAAATGCGGTCGTGATCAGCATTAATAAAATGTATACGTTATCGAGGCGGGCCAAAAGTAGAGTTGGAACGATAATGCCGGCAAGAATAATTAAACCACCCATGGTTGGCGTTCCTTTTTTTTGCAGCTGACCTTCGAGTCCCAAATCGCGAACTTCTTCGCCAATTTGTTTGCGTTGTAAAAAACGAATCATTCTTTTACCAAAAGCAGTGGTAATTATCAGCGACAAAATAACTGCTGCACCTGAACGAAAAGAAATACCCGGAATCATTCCTATTCCTGGAATATCGTAACCTGCCAATAATTCATACAACCAATACAACATACTCTCTGATCTTATTCGTTAATTCCAAAGCAATTTTTAATCTCCTCACTATCATCGAAATGGTGCTTCACTCCATTTATTTCCTGATAATTTTCATGTCCTTTCCCGGCAATCAAAATAATATCGCCGGGCTGTGCCAGCATTGCAGCTGTTTTAATCGCTTCCCGTCTGCTTTCAATCGACAGCACTTTATTTTTAAATTGTCCGCCAACTCCGGCTTCCATATCTTTAATTATTTCTGAAGGATTTTCGGTTCTCGGATTATCCGATGTCAGGATCACTTTGTCGCTGCCAAAAATCGCTTCTTTTGCCATTTCGGGGCGTTTGGTTTTATCGCGATCGCCACCGGCACCAACCACAGTAATTACCTGCTCGTTTCTTGTTCTGATTTCGGCAATGGCTCCCAACACATTTTTTAGTGCATCGGGCGTGTGCGCATAATCAACAATTGCAAATTTTCCATCTAAACTTCTAAAAGTCTGAAACCTTCCCTGAACCGGTTCGAGGTTGCTAATTATAGGTAAAATCTCGTCTTTCTTCTGTCCGAGCTGAATGGCAGTGGTATAAACAGCCAAAAGATTTGCAGCATTAAAATTGCCAACAAATTTTGTCCAGATTTCCTGAGCATCTAAATTCATTAGCATTCCATCGAAATGGTTTTCCAAAACTTTGCAACGAAAATCGGCCATCGAACGCGTGGAATAGGTAATTTTTTTCGCTTTTGTATTTTGCAGCATTACAATTCCATTTTTATCGTCGACATTGGTAATGGCAAATGCATCAGCAGAAAGTCCATCAAAAAAGCCTTTTTTAGCTTTAATGTATTCCGCAAAAGTTTTATGATAGTCTAAATGATCGTGTGTGATATTGGTGAAAACGCCACCTGCAAAATCGATTCCGGAAATCCGCTGCTGATGAACGGCGTGTGAACTCACTTCCATAAAACAAAATTCGCAACCGGCATCGGCCATCTCAGCCAAAAGCTGTTGAATTTTCATTGCATTGGGAGTGGTATGCGAAGCAGTTTCGGTTTTTTGGTTGATCCGGTATGAAATGGTCGACAACAAACCGGTACTGTAACCCAACTTCAAAAACAAATCGTACAAAAGTGTTGCGATACTTGTTTTCCCATTGGTTCCTGTTACTCCAACTACTTTTATTTTTTTTGAAGGAAACTGATAAAATGCTGCTGCCAGTTCGCCCAAAACGATATTCGAATCGGCTACTTTTATATAGGTAACTTCTTCTGACAATTCGTTTGGCAGCTCTTCGCAAATCACCACCGAAGTTCCATTTTTTACTGCTGAAGAAATAAATTGATGCCCATCGACAGTCGCACCTTTTTGTGCCACAAACACAGACCCGGCCACTGCTTTTCGTGAATCAAATTCTATTGCAGAAATTTCCTTTTCAGCAGAACCTGAAATCTTAATCGTTTCTATATTTTTTAATAATTCGCTTAAAATCATTTTAACTCAATATGAGATAAACCGTTTGTCCGGCGCGACAATTTCCTCCGGGTTTTAACGATTGTTGTTTAACTTTCCCTACTCCTTTTACCTTCACTTTCAAACCGGCATTTTCCATTAAAAAAATGGCATTGCTGGCGCCCATCCCAACTACATCGGGCACTTTCCCGGTTTCAATATTTTTATCGGCTAACAAAATTGTACTGTCCTGAACTGAAACTTCTGCCAGATTCGAATTGGGTTTTCCACTTACATTTTGCAAGTTCAACTCTTCGACGACTCGTAAAATGTCTTTCGACTTTCCTTCTTTTACAGCCGGCACTTTTCCGTCTTTATTTTTCTGATTCACCTGTTCGCCGGCAAAACCGTTAATGGCAAAAACTTTTTCGGCAATTTCTTTAAATACCGGTCCGGCTACCGATGCACCGTAATAACCATTCCGGGGGTTATTAAAGGTTACAATCATCGAATATTTTGGATTGTCAGCGGGGAAATAGCCACAAAAAGAAGCCAGGTACATGCCTTCGTTGTAACCGGTATTTCCGGTTGCCACACGCGCGGTTCCTGTTTTCCCTGCAACTGCAAAATAGTCGCTGGTAACGGTCCGTCCCGTGCCGTACAAACAAACACCTTCGAGCATTGCCCGCGCTTTTCCAATGGTTTCTTTCGATGCAATCATTGGGTTCAGGACTTCAGTTTTATATTGTTTTACCAAAGCTCCGTTATCGCGAATTTCGCTTACCAATTGTGGTTTTATCATTTTACCGTTATTGGCAACAGCATTGTAAAAATTCAGAATTTGAAGTGGTGTCATTTTTGAATCGTATCCGTACGACATACTTCCGAGTGTGGTTCCCCACCAGTCTGCATCTCCGGGATATTTAAAATAAGGCTGTCCTTCTCCTTTAATTTCGAGCCCCAACGGTTTATTAACTCCAAAACTGTAAACCCGATCGACATAATCGCGCGGATTGTCTTTGTATTTCGAAGTAATTACCATGGCAGTTCCAATGTTCGACGACTTCTCGAAAATCTGTTTTACCGTGAGTTTTCCATAACCATGACTGTCGGTTATTGTACGGCGATTGTTCACCCAACTTCCGTTGCCGGTATCAAAAACATCGCTGGTATCTACC
>JBNKOT010000465.1:0-1509 GCA_050294855.1 Draconibacterium sp.
TTTGATGTAATGTTTTATTTGCCGAAACATTCTTCCTCCATGAGAACCATCAACCACACGGTGGTCGAGAGTGGCAGAAAGCGCCATTATTCTGCGTGGTACAACTTCGTCGTTAATAATTATCGGTTTTTTTGAAATACTTCCCAAAATCCAAACGACCGAAACATTTGAAGATGGTAAAAGTGACCCGTATCCTGTGTCTAAACCAACCGTTCCGATGTTGGAAATAACGTACGAACCAAAACTGTTTGAATCGAGTCCGATACCCGGTAGCGAAATACCCCAGTGTATGGTGATCAGTCGGTAAATACGAAACAACCAGCTTCTGAATGGCCAGGGAAAAGATGCCAGCATGTTTTTCGATTGCATGGTATCGTTTTCGTCTCCTTTTCTTGAATCACGGATTTCCTGTGCAATTTTATCCGATATTTCGTTAATTGTTATCTGGTCGGCATTTTCTACTTTTACCGATCCCATTTCTCCGCCAGGCAACAAAACACTTACCGTTGCATCAACTTGCTTACGTTGTTTTATTTTACCTCGTTTTACATAGGTGTTCAGTTCCGGAACATGCTGACGAATCGATCGACCAACAATTAGAGTGAGAATATAAGTTAAGGTGGTTTTTACTCCCTCTTTTCGTTTTTTTGCAACATATTTTTCGAGGTCGGTAACATCCAATTCTACCGTTCCGTAAATTTTCGAATCGGTGGGTTTTTTATAAATGGTGGAGGCAACCTTTCTCCAATCAGAATTATAATTCAATTTTGATTTCATGTTACGATTAAAATTTATGATCGTTCGTTGTATTTCATCCAGGAATAATGATTTTCGATAACAAATGTAGTTTTTTAGATTTAATATGAAATTTTTAGTGCGAGAAGTTATTTATGACTTCTTTGTTTGCTATCAACTTTGTTAACTTTTAAATTGTTAGTGCTATTTGGTCAATATTTTTTTTACTTTTATTTGAATAATTGTGAAGATTATTGTTTCATACTTGAAATGCCAAAACAGAAAACTTCATCTGCCGACTTTAAAAAACCTCCTTCGAAAAGCACAAATATATTTTCGGATATTTGGAACTTTCTATTATTTAAACCACGTATTCCAACACTTATAAAATTTGAATCGCACGAAAAAAGGATCGAATATAACCAGCGAATCATGCAGCGAATTGGAATCGATGTGGATAAAAATTCGATTTTAAATATCCATAAAATTGCAGTTGAAGCGCCTGTTCAATATATTTTTAACGAACTACTTAACTGGAATGGCGATTCGACTTGCTGGCCAAATCATGTGGCAAAAGTTGAACGGATAAACCATAAAATAGAAGAAATCAGGATTTTACCTTTAGGTTTTTCGAAGTATCCTTTTGGTTTTAAAAAATCGTTTTTAGGAATGAATTTAATTCCGCTTTTCTACTTGAATTCAATTCGGATAAAACAAGTTCCCGATGCTTTTGATTTCGACAATGCTCGTTATTTATTGTATCGTTGCAGCGGC
>JBNKOT010000466.1:0-12275 GCA_050294855.1 Draconibacterium sp.
AACCGCAGGCAGGCCGGCGAAGATTTTTACTTTTTACAAAATCTGGTACAACAGGGAACGGTTGGCGAAATTAATTCAACAAAAGTTTACCCTTCAGCGCGACTGTCGGATCGGGTAGCTTTTGGAACCGGACCAATTTTACAAAAATGGATGCGCGGCGAGGAAGACCTGAAGAACGCTTATAATTTAAATGCTTTCACCGATTTGAAAAAACTTTTTCAGCTCAAAGAAAGATTTTATATGGTAGATGAGCAAGGCTATAAAATCATCCTGCAGCAACTTCCTGAATCGATTCAGCAATTTTTATTCGAAGACAATTTCTGGAACGATCTTCTCGATTTAAATAAAAATTGCTCAACACTAAACTCGTTTCAAACTCGTTTTTTCCAGAAATTCAACGCGTTTAAAATTTTAAAATATTTGAATTTTTCTCATAATAACTTTTTTGAGAAAGTAGATTTAAACCAACAAATTACCCAACTTGAACGCATCGCAAAATGAAAGTCACAAATAATTCATTTTTTGTTTTATTCATCTGTGGATTCCTGTATCAATCAAGTGTTTTTGCGCAGCCCGATGTAGATAATTCGGATACAATTCCAAGCGAAGGAAACAGCTGGAGTGTAAATAGTATTGATCAAACCAGGCGAATTTTTTTTGCTGTCGTTTGAATTAATTCCCAGGTTGCTTTAACATGTTTTTTCTCGGTGTGCGTTTGCCCGATACTCATGCGCAAAACTACTTGCCCGTTTAATTTGGTGTGTGTAAAGTATGCTTTCCCGATTTCGTTAACCGCATTCATTAATTTCATGTTGAAATCGTTTCCGGCTTTGTGCTGAAAACAGACCAGGTTTAAAGGCGGATCAACAAATAGCTCAAAGTCATCAGATTCTTTTACCCACTTGGTAAAATTCTTCGCCATTTTAACGTGCTTTCGAACATGATATTGCAGTCCTTCTACGCCGTAATGACGAATTACAAACCAAAGTTTTAACGAACGAAAGCGACGCCCAAGTTGAATGTGCCAGTCGCGGTAGTCAAAAACTTCGCCCGATTCTGTTGCCTTATTGCGTAAATATTCAGGAAGAATAGAAAAAGTATCGATCAGTTCTTCACGGTTACCCACCCAAAAAACATCGCAATCGAAATTGGTGAACAACCATTTGTGTGGATTAAAACAATAACTATCGGCCAGTTCTATTCCGTCTTGAAAATGCCTGAATTCGGGGCAAACCATTGCAGAACCCGACATGGCGGCATCCACATGCAGCCAGCAATTTTCGCTTTGGCAGATTTCACCAATCTCTTTTATCGGATCGATCGCATTCGACGAAGTTGTTCCAACAGCAGCACAAACAAAAAAGGGAATAAATCCTTCGTTTTTATCTTTCCGAATTTGTTGTTGCAGCAAATCGGGGCGCATCGCAAAAAGATCATCCACCTCAATCTGACGAAGATTGTCGGTTCCAATTCCTGCAATTTTTACTGCTTTTTCGATGGAAGAATGGGTTTGTGTAGAAATATAAGCGACCAGTTTTTGATGAATCCCCTTTTTATTCGATTCAAATTTTGTGGCCCGTTCGCGGGCAGCAATTACAGCGGTTAATGCCGAAGTTGAAGCCGTGTCCTGAATTACTCCGCCACCGGACGAAGTGGATTTAAATTTCTCGGGCATTCCCATTATTTCGGCAAGCCAGTCGAGCACCCGGGTTTCCAGTTCTGTGGCTGCCGGACTTGTGGCCCAAATCATTCCCTGAACACCAAGCCCGGAAGAAACCAAATCGCCCAAAATAGCCGGGAACGAAGTGTTTGCCGGGAAATAAGCATAAAAATTTGGCGATTGCCAGTGTGTAATTCCGGGCATTATTTTATCGTCGATGTCTTTCATCATTTCTTCCATCGACTCGCCTTTTTGTGGTGGATGTGTTGGAATATTGGCTTTTATTTCGCCGGGCTTAACTTGCGATAATACCGGATATTCTTCAATTTCCGTGTAGTAATCGGCAATCCAGTCGATTACTTTTTTGCCTTCCTCGCGGAATTGCTCCGGAGTCATGTGGTAGTTCTTGGTTTCCAATTTTTGTTTGTTTAGCCGTAAATATACCAATAATTGTTTTGATTATTTTTTTGAAATTTGGGGATTTTTGAATCGCACTTTTTGCATATTGCAGAGAAAGTGTTCATCAAAAAAAGCGGAAAATTCAGGATTTAATATTTGACCACAAAATCAGAAAACACGTTTACTATTTTCATTTCAACTTTTGAGATTTGGTCGATCCGCGACATAGGAGGCCCAATTTTAAGGTAGTCGATAAACGTTTCAAGATCAGCTTTGTTTCCTTGAGCAAGAACCAAAACACCACCGTTGCGGGTGTTTCTCACCCAACCTTTTATTGCTAATTCGGTGGCTTTTTTATGTGTAAAGTACCTGAATCCAACGCCCTGAACGCGGCCTGTTATTTTTATTTCGTATTGAAGCATGAAAGCACAAAGAGTTTAAAGTTTAAGGTTCAGTGTTTAAAGTTCAAAGATACGAAGATGTTTGTATTCTGTAAACTGCAGCTTTCAATTGAGACTGCGACTGTCTACTTCCTTATAACTACCAAATTTTTAAATTCGCCATCCGAGCCATTCCCTACCCAAAAGCCAACTTTTCCATTTTTAAATTTACTTTTCATTTTAACGTTTAACGATGGTTCTTCCGAGCCATCAACAAAAACAGTAACCATTGGCCATTCTACCACAACTTTTGCGTGAAAAAATTCATCTGGATCTGGAATCGGAGTTACAGGATTTTCAAATGCTTCCGGAAAGTCGTTGCGAAGTTTGCTCCAGGTAAATTCCGGATGACTGATGTATTGCACGGAATGTCCGCTTCGGATATTATCGGGACTTTTAAAATTAAAGGGCCGAAAATAAATGGCGTTAAAAGTTTCTTCGTTTTGAATGTGAAAAGCGATACCAACAAAACTTCTGCCCGGATTATTTTTCCCTTTGATATCCAGTTCCAGCGTTCCGTTCTCAAATTCAATGTTCTTAAAAATCGCCAGGCCATCGCCTTCTTTCGCATCGAATTGAACACCTTGAACAGAACCGGGTTCATGCACAACAAACATGGCTTCACGATTATGAATATCAATTTTATCTTTGTTTGTAACGTCAGGAATTACTGTTTGTGCAAAAAGCGAAACAGAAAAAAGTATTCCTAAAACAGATAAAAGTGCAGTTTTCATGGTTTTTTATCTAAAAGTAAGAAATTTCAATAAAAGCAGAATAGTTTAATATCAATAACTTAGATTTTGGTTTTTAAAAGCGTCTGCAATTTCAGATTGCGAAAGTGCCCAAATCGAATAAACACCCAAAGCCGTTCCCAAAGGAAAACTGAGCAAATTAAATATCGAAAGAATAATGGTTAGAATTCGTGCCCACTCTTTACGTTTGTACAAACCCATTCCGGCAATTATTCCCGGTAGACTTAAAATGAGAACCATGGTAATTACAACATTCGCAATAATCGATAATACAAAATTTGCCTCATGATCGCCCGAAAAATTACCAATAAAATGAAAGATAAAAAATACGATTCCTCCAATTACCAGCCCAATACTGCTGTATACAATTTGTAGCGTTGCTACGGTGTTAATATGTTTTTCCATGCTTGAAATAGTTTAATTTAATAAATGTAGCAGTTGATAATTAAACACTGTAATTTATTAGACCAACAATTAAAAATAAGCGACAAACCAATCGAATTTTTTTGCTTGAAACGAAATGGATGAGGTGAATATGAAATTAAGAAAATGAAAGATTGATGAGCAAAAATGGTTTTATTCTGTTTTCTAATGTAGAAAATGTATTTTTGTAACTCTAAATAACAATTGAAAGATGGAATTTTTAACAGTAATTTTGTTGGCAGTGGGTTTGATGGCAATTGCGATGGCAGGAATGGCCATTACAATTCTGGTTAAAAAAGGAGGTAAATTCCCGAATACACACGTAAGTGGAAATCGTAATTTGAAACGACAAGGCGTTTACTGTGCACAAACGCAAGACAAATTAGAACAACGCAGTGCCTGGAGAAAAATTAAATTCCAGAATTTATCGCTTTCGTCTGAGGGCAAAACCAGAAAATAACCGGCTTTTTACTGAAACAAATATTGCCCGAAATTATCCGACATGTAAATCTGATTGTTTCCCCGATCGTCGGCATAAATAAAATACACCTCAATTTCCGGAACAATCCGCGCAATTTCTTTTCCCTCTTCCACGCCCAGTACCATAAACGCAGTTGCAAATGCATCGGCGGTCATACAATTGGGCGCTAAAACCGTTGCACTCAAAATACTGTGCTGAACCGGGTATCCTGTTTTTGGATCGATGGTGTGAGCGTATTTCTTCCCGTTATCGACATAAAAATTCCGGTAGTTGCCCGAAGTTGCCATGGCCAAGTCGGGTAAATGAAGTTTTGCCTGAATTTCGCTGGTAGAAGCCAAAATATCTTCGTCGGGTTTGCTGATGCCGATTGCCCAGATTTTGTGTTTTGCATTTTTACCCTTTGCAACCACTTCACCACCAATTTCAACCATATAATTTTTGCATCCTTTTTGGGCTAAAAATTGCCCGATCAAATCGCTTGTATAACCTTTTGCAATGGCACTCATATCCAATTTCATCTCGGGGTAAGCTTTTTGAATCTGACCATCGATTAACTTTAATTTTTGGTATCCGGTAATTTTAATCAGACTGTCGACTTTTTCCTGTGTCATTTTTTTTCTGTCTTCGGGGCCAAAACCCCAGGCATTTACCATCGGTCCGGCAGTAATATCGAAAGCACCCATTGTAATCTTAGAAATTTCCATCGACCGATTGTAACAGTTAACAAATTCAGCCGGTAATTTTACCGACTCGTTGTTGTTTATTTTCGAAATGGTTGCTTCCTTTTCGTAAGTCGAAAAAATCATATTGTATTTATCCAGTTCTGTATTTATTTCATCCTGAAAGTCGTCACCATTCGGGCTTTCGTATACTACACTGTACATGGTGCCATAAATAAATCCTTTGTTGTAGATGTATTTAGAAGTGTTTTGACAGGCACTTAGAATAAAAATTGTTGTAAAAAGGAGAAGCAGCTTTTTCATCTTTTTATGAAATTGATTGTGTTGCAAAATTAAAAAAATAGCCGACAGAAAACATTATTTTTTATTGTTGACAAAATGGGAATACAGAATTTGTGACGAACTCATTTCCGGTTTGTTTGGTAGGAGATGTTCATTCAAATCTAACCGGCGGGCATCGAATTATTCAATACCGATTAATTGCTGGAGAAGCAGGTTGGATATTGGAAGCCGAAAAAGTTGTAAAAGAAGATCAGTAAATCATTTTTCTGTCTTTTACCTTTCGACTTTTGACATTTGACTTCCAACTACGTTTAACCAAAGAATTACACTTAGTACTTAAAAATCAGTATTTTCAGTGCACTGAAGTTTATCTGAGTTGGGTTGAATTAATTTCACCACTTTTATAAAACCGGGTGGTTGGGTACGCGAATTGAATTTCTTCCAAAGCATTAAAACGAGCAAGCACATCTTCCCAGATCTCGTTTTCAGAACCTCTTCGTTTTCTGGGGTTGCACAAATAGCGTATGGTAAGTTCAACACCAAATTCTTTTACCTTGGTGTAAACGATTGGAGTTAGATGAGTATAGTAAATCATAAAATTTTTACTGGCTTCAAAAATCTCTTTTTCTGCCGATTTACTTAAATGTTCTGCATGTTTTGTTATGATTTCGAGCAAGATCGACTTTGCCAGTTTCCAGTTGCTTTCAAAAGTAACCATAACCGGAATTTCGTTCCAGATGTATTCGAAACCTGTGCTGTAATTCGCTTGTGTTTGCTGAAATACTTTGCCATTTGGTAAATGAATTATCCTTCCGGTACTTTGATCAGCATCCACCCAGTTTCCGATCTCAAGGATGGTAAACTGGAAAAGCCGGATGTCGATAACATCTCCTGCATTCTCCCCAATTTGAATACGGTCTCCAACTACAAATGGTTTTCTGAAAAGGATAAAAAACCAGCCCGCAAGATTGGTCAACGGATCTTTTAAAGCAATTGCAATACCCGCAGTTAGTAAGCCCAAAAATGCGCCAAATTGTTCGAAAGCCGGAAGCCAGATCGCACCAATAAAAAAAAGACCGATGAGAGGAATGATCAGGGAAAGCGAGCGTTTCCAGGTATAACGAATCCGAACATTGCTGGTTTGTTTCCAAACAACACGTTGAATAAGCAGACGCACAATCCAAAGCACAAGAACAACCACAACCGATGCCAGAATGTTTTTCTGATGGTCGGCAGAAATTCCAAATGAGCTTTCTAAAATTTCTTTGAAATCATTCATTTATAAATCGGTTCATTTAAGAATGAGGAAGTTAATAAATAATAATTGTACTTTCAATTTGAATTTACAACTTCTCGCACCGCCTCTTCTATTGGAGTGGCTTTTAGTTGAAAAGTATTTTCGAATTTAGCACTTACAAAATCATAATCACGATCGTATTGATAAAGCATTTCAACAAACTCTTTCATAATTGGATTAAAAATTCCCATCAACTGTATCATAAATTTAGGAGCCACCATTGTTTTGGGTTGCACTTTTATTTCTTTTGCAAAAGCTTCAATCCATTGTTTTCCGGTGAGCGGTTTAGCAGTTGGTAAGTGCCAAACCTGTTGAAACGCACTTTCCGTATTTCCTAAAAGTGCTGTGGCTTTAGCAGCGTCGGGAGTGTAGGTATAACTGTGTTTGTATTTTGTTGAACAAAACCAGTTTGCTTTTTTTCCTGCTTTCAGGTTTTTCACAACTGTTTCGTTTAATACGCTGTTGTCGATTCCTGGTCCGTAAAAATCGGCAGAACGAGCAATAAGTGCTTTTAAATTTCCGATGTTAACTTCGTTCATGATCATTTTTACCAATTGCGCCCGAACCAAACCTTTTTTGCTCGATGGTTTTATTTCGGTTTCTTCTGTCATTGGATTTAATTCATCCGGATTGTACATGTACACGTTATCGAAAAACACCAATTTTGCATTTTGTTTTTTACAAGCGGCAATAGTATTTTCCATTATAAGCGGCCAATGTTCTTCCCAGATCTTTGTTCGGTAGGTAAGTCCAACGGTGAGATAAACAACCTCAGCACCTTCCACTGCTTTTTCAACCTGATCTTTGTTCATTAAATCGGCTACAAAAAGCTCATCATCTTCGTTCACCTTTTTCGGATGTCTGCTTACCAGTCTTATTCCGGAAGTATATTTTTTTAACTCCTTCGCCAAATTGTTCCCGATTGCTCCGCCCGAACCTAAAATTACTTGCATAAATATTGTTTTAAAATTTCTGTTTACTCAATTTTTTTTTCATTCTTGGAATGAATAAACAAACAGGTTCCGATTTGTTCGTATCCTTCAAAAACCTTTTCCTTGCTGTGCTTAACCAGTTCTTCGCGCATGCCGATTATGGTTAATCCGGCATTGCTGGAGTTTTGGTTGATTAAAGTTTTTGTGGAGATATCGCGCTCCTGAATAATAATATTTATATTATTCGAAGTAATTGGCAACCTGCCTGAATTAACCAGTTCATCCATTTTTTGTTTAGTGAGTTCGGCCTGCTCGGGAGTGCAAATATCAAAAATCTGAATCTGACTTTTTTTCCAGGCCGGATGACCCGAAATAATAAAACTCAAGAGTATCATTAAATTGGCATTTTCAGTATTTAGCGTGTCGATCCAAACATGAATTCCGTTTTTAAAGTTTATGGCTTTTGCAGAACTTCCTAAAATACAAATGTCGAATGCTCCGGAATTTACCAGCGAAAAATTATCAATAATATCATCCAGATTTTCAGGATGGTCTTTATCGAATTCAAAGATAATCATGTTGTTTTCCATGCCTGCAATTCCCGGAATCTGTATGGCCTGAGCAATTGCAGAAGTATTCGACGGCGAAATTATCGTGTCCATAAAAACATGGTTGCCCAACTCTTTGTCTTCTTTAAAAAGCTGTGCCAGTTGTTTCTCGGCCTGTATCACAGTATCTTTCGAGTAGTACCCTTCGATGTGGTGCAGGTAAGTTCCGAATCCATATTTATAGGCAATCCAGTTTAACAATTGTAATGCTTTGTCGCGTTTAAAAGAATCTTTCGAAATACAAATGGCACTCGGCCTCCACTCTTTCTGGTTTTTTCTGGTGTTTTTTCGTTGAATTAGAATTTGAAGATTTCGGTTCAACTGGAAAATAGAATTGGCAAAAATGGAAGCAAATCCTTTTCTGTTTTTATGATAATTGTTAATGTACAAATAAATCAGCGTAATCATTAAAAAAGCAAGAATGGCATAAGGTGTATTTATTTTAAACATCACCCAAACCGAAATAATAAAACCGGCCAAAGAAATGTACCATCTCGACCGGAACGAAGGACGGTATGCGGGCGACGAGCCAAAATTATTTAAAAACGAAATCAAACAAAGTGCACCATAAGTCACCATAAAAAACATCGAAATAATGGTTGCTACTTCGTTAATATCTCCCAAAGCCACAAATATAAAAGCAATAATAATGGTAACGATCGAAGCATTTTTTGGCTCATTTGTAATTGCAGTGGCAGAACCCAGCCAGTTGTTTATTTTTTTTGATGGGAACGCATTGTCGAGTGCAAGTGCCTGTAAAGTTCGCGGAGCTACCATAATCGATCCAAGTGCCGACGAAATAGTAGATGCAGCAAGTCCAACCGGAATAATAATAATTCCTCCAATGGCTATTTTGGTCATTATTAATTGTTGTTCCAAAAGGTCTTGAATCGTAACTGAATTAGCCAGTTTATATACGATAAAAACATAAATAATCATTCCGATTATAGTGGCCAATGTGGTTCCCAGCGGAATTGATTTCGATGGATTTTTCAAATCTCCGGAAAGTCCAACTCCGGCTGTCATCCCAGTAAATGCCGGAAAGATAATGGCAAATACCAAAAAGAAATCTTGTGGGTTGCGCATACTTATGTTGTCGATTGTCACTGCAGGATCAAGGTCTGCTCCTGTTCCTCCTAGAAAGAACATCACCAACGAAAGAAAAAGAATACCAATGACAACATAAAGTGCTTTTACTCCCATGCTTGCACCTTTTTTAAGGATTAAAACCGCCAGCCCAAACATAGCCGGAATACTGATTGCCTGACGTGGGAGGACAAAATCGAAATGACTTAATATATAGTTGAATAAAAATTCGAAAGCCTCGGTAAAGGCGATGATATAAAATGCAACACTAATTGCCTGCGACATAAAAAGTGCAATGCCAATTGTAGCACCAATGTTTAATCCAAAAGAGCGGGAAATGATAAAATATTCGCCTCCGCCTTCCACACGTTTATTGGTAGCAATTTCGGAAATAGCAAGTGCTGTTGGAATGGTAACCATGTGCCCCAAAAGAATAATTAGTATTACACCCCAAAAACCGAGAGTTCCTACAGCAAAGCCAAACCGTAAAAATAAGATGGCTCCTAATATGGTCGAAATTGCAGTAAAAAAAACCGGGGCGGTTCCAAATTTTCTAGATTTTTCTGTCATATCTGTTATTAATAAATAGCAATTTCTGCATAACCTTTATTCACCAGTTCATCGTTTAACGAAGTTTCGTTGTCGGCCAGCCAGATTTTTCCAATGTACCGACCGTATTTGCCCGTGTCTTTATCTGTATCAACGATTATTTCGTGATTGTTTGCAGCGATGCGTTGCTGAACAAATTCTTTGGCGATTATGCCTTTTTTGTATTCTTCCGACGTTGCTTTAACATTATAGGTTTCAGGCGTATTAATTCCTTTTAGGCGGATTCTTTGATGGGTGGTAATTTTAAATCCTAAATCGATGGTTACATCTATTGTATCGCCGTCAACAATTCGATCAACTTTTGCTTTATACTTGTACATAATCTATGTTTTAAGAAGTACAAGTTACTTGAATTTTCATACAATTCTTAACATGTGAACTACTTTTTTCGCGAAAATAATTAACGAAATAAATTCATTAAACTACCTACATATAATTAAAACGAAGAAAAGAACTGTGTGTAAAATCAGTATTTTTTACCTGCTTTCTAAGCATTTTGTACCTCCATATATTGTTTGAATATTCATAGTTTTACACGTTGATATTGGTTCGATTCTTCAAGGAAGCATTCGGATCTGGGATTAGAATAAAAAAGGTAATTCTATCTGGCATTTTCGGTGAAGTTGGTTTTTGTAGTACTAATTTAAGAATTAACTTTTTAATCCACATTCAAGATAAGAAAATGGTTAAAGGCTCAAATAAATTAATTAACGATCTCAACGATTTGAACGTAAATAGCTTTACACTTAAATTCAGAGACACATCGATTGAAAAACAATTCAGTGAAGAATATTTTCATAAATCGCTGTTTGCTTTTCGTGTCTCATTGGTGATAACATTGGTTTTGTATGCTGCTTTTACATGGCTCGATTATTATACAGCATACGATTTTTACCTCGAGTTTTTTATTGTCAGGTTTGCGGTGGTTATTCCAATTTCACTGGGGATTTTATTGTTTTCCTATCATCGGAATTTTTACAAAGTCTGGCAAAAACTGATCTCGCTGTGTTATCTTGTTGGCGGTTTAGGAATTGTTTATATGCTGCATAAAAATCCTGATAATATTTTTTATTACGGAGGAATGTTTTTGATTTTTATTGCCGGTTATTTTTTCCTGAAACTCTATTTTAAGTCGGCGGTTATTGTGGGTGTACTAATTATTATTACTTACAATTTAAGTGCGCTGTTTTATGCTTCATTTAATCAACATCATTTAGAATATTTAATGGTTACCAATGCATTTTATATTGCAGCCAATTTAATGGCGATGTTTGCCTTGTATAATTCAGAATTTTTAGAACGAAAAGGATTTTATCAACGTTTTCTCTTGTCCGAAAAACAAAAAGAAATTGTCGAAATCAACAAAAGCCTGGAATCGCAGGTAGAAGAACGAACCCAATTGTTGAACAAACGAAATCAGAAAATGGTCGTCGAAATCAATCGCCGGAAAAAAATCGAAGAGATGCTCTTTCTTGCCAAGGAAAAAGCAGAAGAAAGCGATCGACTAAAATCGGCATTTTTATCAAATATGAGTCATGAAATTAGAACGCCAATGAATGGAATTATTGGATTTATCGAATTATTAAAGACTCCCGATTTATCGAAAGATGAACAGCACGAATATTTTAAAGTAGTAACCGATAGTAGCGAAAGATTAATGTTTACCATTAACGATATTGTTGAGATTTCGAAAATTCAAGCGAATCAAACACCCTTAAATATTGGGATAGAAAGTATTGATGAAATATTGAATCATCAGCTAGCAATTTTTACTCCCGAAGCAGAAATGAGGGGTTTAAAACTAAGTATCAATTCAAGTGTCGGCGATATTGGGGTAAAAACCGATCGGCTGAAACTCGAATCGATTTTAACCAACTTAATCAAGAATGCGCTAAAGTTTACTAAAAAGGGCGAAATCGAACTTGGATGTGAACCGAATAATAATAAGCTTTCTTTTTATGTGAAAGACACCGGTATCGGAATACCACCAAATAGAATCGAAGGGATTTTTAACCGTTTCGAACAAGCTGATTTGGGCAAAGACAGAAGCTACGAAGGCTCAGGTCTGGGTCTGTCGATTTCTAAAGCTTATTGCGAAATGCTCGGTGGTAAAATTTGGGTCGATTCTGAATTGGAAGTTGGCAGCACTTTTCATTTTGAAATTGATTATACGCCCGTTAAACTAGTTTCTGACACGATACAACCTGAGATGGTTGAACAAAAGTCCATTAAAAAGGAGATGAATATTTTATTAGTTGAAGACGATGAAATGAGTGCGTCCTTGGTTCGGGCAATGTTGGTTAAAGAAAAATGCACTTTACTCCGGGTGAGAAATGGACAAGAGGCAGTTGAAAGTAGCAGAACAAAAGCTGATTTCGATCTGATCTTGATGGACATTAGAATGCCGGTTTTAAATGGAATTGAAGCCACGAAACAAATCAGGCAGTTTAATAAAGAAATTCCAATTGTCGCTTTAACAGCTTATGCTTTAACCGGCGATAAAGAAAAAGCCTTAGAGGCGGGTTGTACCGATTACCTTACAAAACCAATTAGAAGGAAGGACCTGATTGGCAAAATCAAGGAAATTTTAGATTAATCAGCACCTTGTTTCAAAAATTTTATTGAC
>JBNKOT010000467.1:0-4852 GCA_050294855.1 Draconibacterium sp.
ATTGAGATTTCGGGATTGAGTTGTAAGGAACGAAAAGTCATTTTTGCCACTTCTTCCATTACTACTGCATTGTGAACTGCATCATCGGCATTTTTTCCCCACGAAAACGGACCATGATTATTTACTAGAACTCCGGGAATCTGGTCGGGATTAAGATCATTAAAACGATCTACAATTACTTTCCCGGTTTCCAGTTCGTAATCGCCGGTAATTTCCTCTTCTGTCATTTTTCGGGTGCAGGGAATTTCGCCATAAAAATAATCGGCGTGTGTTGTTCCAATGGCAGGAATTCCCTTACCGGCCTGCGCCCAACTTGTTGCCCACTCGGAATGTGTGTGCACTACCCCACCAATATTTTTAAACTGACGGTACAGAACCAAATGAGTAGCAGCATCGCTCGATGGTTTCAATTTTCCTTCCACCAGCTGACCATACAAATTCAGAACCACCATGTCTTTGGCTTTCATTTTATCGTAAGCAACACCGCTGGGTTTAATTACCACCAGTTCTTTTTCGCGGTCGATTGCGCTCACATTTCCCCAGGTAAAAATTACAAGGCCGTGTTTTACCAAATCCAGATTGGCCTGAAAAACCTGTTCTTTTAATTGTTCGAGCATAATTTTAAGTTTAATGTTTTAAGTTCTGCAGTACTCAACCTTTTATCTTTTTCTGAATAATGCGACTAAAAACTGATCACTTATCCGGTTCCAGCCAGGCAGCAAAACCACCACCGGGAACCATTTTTATTTTAATTTTATCTTCGTTGGTTACAATACGTTCCTGCTTTTCAGCAATTTCTGCATTTTTTAGAGTTTCGGGTGAATCGGAATAACTGACCATCCGAAATTTTCCGTTTGGCAAAAAATCGAGTTTAATTTCCAATTCCCGCTTTTCACTGTTGGTCATCGATCCCAGAAACCATTTTCCCTGATCTCGTCGCGCCATTGTAATGTATTCACCAATTGCACCGTTTAATACTTTTGTGTCGTCCCAAACCGATTTTACATGTTTTAAAAATTCTTCGCCAACCGCGCCATAATAATTTGTCGGGTGATCGCAGGCCACCAAATACGGACTGTCGTAGATTACAAATTGCGACAAAGTATTGGCTCTGGTTCCGAGCACATTTGCCGGAGTTCCATTACGAAATTTGTCGGGATTACGGTTTAAAAAACCTCCGGGAGTAAAATCCATTGGCCCGGCCAACATTCTTGTAAACGGCAAAGTACACAAATGTTCGGGTGTGATGCGCAACGACCATTTGTTGTATTCGTTACCTAAAACTCCTTCGCGGGTTGCCAGATTCGGATATGTTCGTCGCCAGCCTGTTGGTTTGTACGCTCCATGGAAATCGACCATTAAATGATGCTTCGCAGCGGTTTTCACCACGCGATGATACCAGTTCACCATTTCCTGATCGTCGCTATCCATAAAATCGATTTTAATGCCTGCAATTCCCCAACTTTCGTACAAGGCACACGCTTCTTCAAAATCGAAACGAAAAACATCGGTATTGTACATCCACAACCAGCATTTTACATTTTTGCCTTTTGCGTATTCCAGAATTTCGGGCATGTTAATTTGCGGAGCCGGTTTTTTAATGTCGGCATTTTCCTGATTAAAAGGACCGTACCACTGCCAATCGATCAGCATGTAAGGCCACCCCATTTTTGACGCCAGATCGATGTATTCGTAAATCACAGATTGCTCCATTTTTACTTCACCACTCCACCAGTGATCCCATGCACTAATTCCGGGTTTGATCCACGAAGGATCTTCAATTTCGCAGGGATCGTTGAGGTTCTGAACAATTTCGGATTCCACCAGTTTCCCGGGAGAACCTGCAATCATCACCACACGCCAGGGCGTTGGATGTGATGATTTATAAATAACTTTATCTCCATTTTCAGGCTGACCTTTTCGGGGTGCCAATGCGGTTCTAAGTGAAAAATTTCCCGACTTTGGATTCGATTTCAAATACATGCCTGCATAATCTTCCAGATCGGCTTCGGTGAGTGCAACATAACAATCGTCGTTAATTTTGATTGTCATAGGTAATCCGATTACCATTTCAGGAGTGATATCTGCAATTTTTCTTTTAAACGATTCAACTTCCTGCGAGGTGGTATAACTTCCGTAATTTACCGCCCAACAAGTATAATTCTTGCTGAAATTAAAACAGCTCAGTTCTTCGGTAATTACATTTTCGCGATTGCCAAACTGTTCCGGAAATTCTGTTCTAAAAGCAATTCCATCGTTAAAAACCCGAAACTCGATGTCGATTTTTCGTGCAGGAAATCTTTGTTCCTGAAGATTCATTTTAAAACTTATATAATGATTTTGAATTTCTTCGAAACGTTTTAAAACAGGTTTCCACGTACTGCTACTTTCGGTTTCATTTAATTTCAAAACATTCATTTCGGCACCGAGCGGAGGCGCTTGCTTAAACTCAAAGCCAATCGCTGATGAAGCAATAACTTCAACTCCCTTAAAAGACACTGAATATTCGATTAAATCACCAACCTGCAATTCTACTTTAATGTTTTTATTGGGCGACTCGATGGTATAATTTTCTGCTTTCGCCAAAAAAGACAAACAGAAAAAACCGATCAGAAATCCAGCAAAAGTTAGTTTCATTCTATAATGTTCTTAGGTGATTAAGTAACCAAAAGCTTTTATTTTAAACCGTTCGCCAACATGTAATAAACATCGTTCCAGCGCAATTCTTTTTTGAATTCAGGAATTGTGGTGTTTTTGTCGATGATTAAAAATTCAACATCGGCATATTCAGCAAACGTTTCGATAAAATCGGGTGTTAATGCCAGTGTGTATGCCGAGTGATGCGTTCCTCCTGCATAAATCCAGGCTGCTGCACCATCTTCCAGATTTGGATGTGTTTTCCAAAAAGCCGATGCGACTGGTAATTTTGGCATTTTCTCGAGTGGTTCGATTACATCGAGTGTGTTTACAATAATTCGGAAACGATTTCCCATGTCTACCAAAGTTACGTTCATTGCGTCTCCGGTTGCACTTTCGAAAATCAAACGCGCTGGTGCATCTTTTCCACCAATTCCTAGCGGATGAACTTCCAAGCGTGGTTTTTTAGCTGCAATCGAAGGACAAATCTCCAACATGTGCGCACCTAAAACTGCCTCATTTGTAGGATCGAGATGATAAGTATAATCTTCCATAAAAGAACTTCCGCCTTCCATTCCTACCGACATTGTTTTAATAATCCGCAACAATGCCGCCTGTTTCCAGTCGCCTTCTGCACCAAAACCATAACCGGCAGCCATTAAACGCTGAGAAGCCAGTCCGGGTAACTGTGCCAGTCCGGTCAGGTTTTCGAAATTTGTTGTGAATGCACCAAAATTACCATCGACCATAAAACGTTTCAAAGCAATTTCGTAACGTGCCTGTTCCCGAACATTTTCGTGATATTTTTTTCCGGGTTTACAATCTTCGGCTATCTCATAAGTAGCTTCGTATTCTTTGTAAAGTTCGTCGACCTCTTTTTCAGTTACTTTCTCGACGTATTTAACCAAATCGCCAACTCCGTAAGCAGCAATTTGCCAACCAAATTTAATTTGAGCTTCAACTTTGTCGCCTTCAGTAACGGCAACTTCGCGCATGTTATCTCCAAAACGGGCAACTTTTAATCCTTGAGATTCGTTCCAGCCAATTGCAGTGCGACACCAACGAGCTACCTGATCCTGAACATTTTTGTCTTGCCAGTGCCCCACAACTACTTTTCGGTTTTTGCGCATTCTTGCGTTAATAAAACCATATTCGCGGCCACCGTGTGCACTTTGATGCAGGTTCATATAATCCATATCGATTTCGCTCCAGGGCAAGTCCTGATTGAATTGTGTATGCAAATGCATGTAAGGTTTTGTTAAAACTTTTAAACCTGCAATCCACATTTTAGCAGGCGAAAAAGTGTGCATCCAGGTGATTAAACCGATACAATTTTTATCCGAACTGGCCTGAATACAAATATCCAGAATCTCGTCGGGTGTTTTTACAACTGGTTTAAAAACGATAGTAAGTGGAAATTTTCCTGACTTATTAAAGCCATCAACGATTGTCGATGAATCTACATCAACTTGTTTTAAAGTTTTTGGGCCATATAAATGCTGGCTTCCGGTAACAAACCAAACTTCTTTCGATTTTAATGTATTAATCATTTTATAATTTATTTATTGAATTTAATATTGTACAAGTTATCTCTTCTTTCAGATTTTTACAATTCGTTCAAGGCCTTTTTCGCTATCTATACTTTTACATCGATAATAATACGCTCCTTTTTTCGATTCCGTAAAGTTTTTTGTATCCAACCGTTCCAAAACATCCAGTGATAAAATCTTTTTCCTGAAATTTCCGGGATCAAATTCGCGCTGAAAAATTGCTTCATACAATCTACGCAATTGCATCAAAGTAAATTTCTTGGGCAGCAATTCTTTTCCGACTAAAGTAAAACCCGCCATTTGCTGCAATTTCATTTGTGCTTTTTCCACCATTTCGTCATGGTCAAAAATCAGTTTTGGCAATTTTGTGATTGGCCACCAATGCGCTCCGAATTCACGCACACACATTTCATCGTGTTCATCGATTCGTATCAATGCATAATAAGAAACACTAATTACCCTTGCTTCCGGATCCCGACCGGGTCGGGCAAAAGTTTCAACCTGTTCCAAAAATATTTCCTGTAATCCGGTGGTTTGTTTTAATACACGTTTGGCCGACTCATCGGCTGACTCATCCGCTTGCACAAATCCTCCCATTAAGGACCAACTACCTTTTGAAGGTTCAAAACTGCGCGGATATAATAACAGACAGAGTTCATCATTAC
>JBNKOT010000468.1:0-12733 GCA_050294855.1 Draconibacterium sp.
TTCCGTCTGATTTCAAGGTTGTCTAAAACAATTTTATCGGTGGCTTCGCTAACCCGGGTCATTAAATCCATGGTAAACATTGCATTTTGCCGCGCATGTGTTTTTACCACATTTAAATCGAGGATACAAACCACCGAGTCTTCCACTGCAGAAACTGAATATTTGTACTTGTCCGATGAAAAAACACTCAACAAACTAACAAAATCAAAGGGTTTCGAAAAACTAATAATCTGGTCTTTGTCTTCAATCGTCGATTTCGAAAGTTTAACCAATCCTTTTTTCAAATAAAGAAACTCATTTATATAGTCGCCTTCCTTTGTTATGTATTCTCCCTTCGAATAAATCCGCTCTTCTTTGATTTCACAAATGTCGGTTAACTCATCAACGGTAACGTGAGAAAAAAACAGTGTTTTAAGCTGGCAATTTGTACAATTACATTTGAGTTTTGTTGAATTCATGACATTTCGCAGTATTGATTCGTCTAAAGTACCATTTTCTTATGATATTTATTAGACTGTGACAATTATCATAAGGTATTTGTTTATTCAAGTGTCTGTGCTGGTTAAATTTAGCATCATAATTACAATTTTAATTGTTGAATAATGAAACGAATAGTAATACTTGGTGCTGGTACTGCCGGCACAATGATGGCGAACAAACTTCGCAACGCATTGGACAAAGAGGAGTGGAACATTACAATTGTGGATCAGTTTAAAACGCACTATTATCAGCCCGGATTTTTATTTATTCCGTTTGGAATTTATAACAAGGAAGATGTAGTAAAACCAAAAGCAGATTTTATTCCTTCGGGAGTGAATATGATTTATTCTCCGATCGACCGAGTTGAAGGCGAGGCAAATAAAGTACACTTAGAGGGAGGAAAAGTATTAAACTATGACTATTTAATTATTGCTACCGGAACAAAAACATTTCCGGAAGAAACTCCGGGACTTAAAGATAAATTGTGGTACAAAGAAATTTTCGATTTTTATACTGTTGAAGGAGCAGTTGCACTTCAGAAGTTTTTTAAAGGATGGGAAGGTGGAAAATTGGTAATGGCAATTACCGAACTTCCGTACAAATGTCCGGTGGCACCGCTCGAGTTTGTATTTCTTGCCGATGCATATTTTACCGAAATCGGAATAAGAGATAAAGTGGATATTACCTATGTAACTCCAATGCCTGGTGCATTTACAAAGCCAATTGCAACAAAAATGCTCTCCGAACTTTTAGAGGAGAAAAACATAAAAGTAATTCCTGACTTTTACATTGAACGAGTTGACAACGACGAGAAAAAACTGGTTTCTTACGACGAACTCGAAGTTCCGTTTGATGTATTAACCGTTGTGCCAATGAACATGGGCGACGAAATGATCGAACGCAGTGGTTTGGGCGACGACATGAATTTTGTTCCCACTGATAAACACACGCTTCAATCTACACAACACGAAAACATTTTTGTATTGGGAGATGCGTCAAATATTCCAACTTCGAAGGCAGGTTCGGTAGCTCACTTTGCTGCAGAAATTCTGTTCGAGAATTTGATGAGTGCGATCGAAGATCGTCCATTGCATGCAAAATTCGACGGGCACGCCAACTGTTACATCGAAACTGGTTTTGGAAAAGGAGCATTAATCGATTTTAATTACGATACCGAGCCACTTCCGGGAACTTTTCCATTGCCGGGAATCGGACCCTTCGGTTTATTGAAAAATACAAAAATCAACCATTACGGAAAGGTGATGTTCCGCTGGATTTACTGGCACATTTTATTGAAAGGAAAAGAATTACCGGTAGAACCTTTAATGACAATGGCCGGGAAAAAACGAGTGAATTAAAAGGAAAGCGATGGAAGAAAAAGCATTACAAACGCAAATATCCGAACTCAATCAGAAAGTTGATCTCTTGCTGGAATATGTAAATCAGCAACGATTAAAAACAAATCAACTCGAAGATTTGGTGGCAGACGTTTCCATTGTTGGAAAAGACATTTACGATACAACTGTCGAAGAGTTGGATAACCGGATGGTCAATCTCGATATTGATCAGGTTAAAGGATTGGTTTTGCGCATTCTTAGGAATGTGGAGAACATGAATAAATTTCTTGAATTGTTCGAAAGCATGAACGATTTAATGAAAGATGCAGGACCTATTTTTAATGAGGTAATTATCGACTTCACCAAAAAAATGAACGAGTTTGACCAAAAAGGTTATTTCGAATTTTTTGCTGAAGCAGGAAATATTTTCGACAACATTATTACTCACTACAAACCGGAAGATGTAAAAGAGTTATCGGAGAATATTGTAACTATTTTAGAAACGGTTCGTTCGGCAACTCAGCCCGAAATGATGAGTGCCCTAAACAATGGATTAAAGGTATTTAGCAGTCTCGAAACAGAAAATATTCCTGAATACTCGATTATTAAAGTGATGCGGGAAATGAATAAACCCGAAATGAAACGTGCCCTTGGTTTCTTTGTGACTTTTATGAAGAACATGGCATTGCAAACAAATACTATTAACGATTAAAAATAAAAATTATGGCAGAAAAAACATTAGCAGGCAAGACAGTTGAAGTTACGGATGAAGGTTATTTGGTAAACCGTGAAGACTGGACAAAGGAAATAGCTACTGAATTGGCGAAAGAACAAGGAATTGAATTAACCGACAAGCATTTCGAAGTATTGGATTATTTAAGAAAAGAAAGTGCTGCAGGTACTGCGCTGTCGATCCGTAAAGTTGGCAAATCGGGTATTGTTGATATCAAAGGTTTGTATCAGTTATTTCCGGGTGGACCATTAAAATATTCATCAAAATTCGCCGGAATTCCAAAACCCGCAAGTTGTGTTTAATTTCTAAAGTTTAAAACTATGTCAGAAGTAAAAGAAACACCTTTAAAAAAGGTGATGATAATTTGCGCAAAAGCAAATATCGAAGATGTTTACGCAGCATTAGTTATGGCAAATGGTGCAGTGATGGAAGGGATCGAAGCTAAATTGTTCTTCACTTTCTTTGGTTTGGATGCCATTACAAAAAAGCATATGAATAAACTTCACACAGCTGTTGTTGGCAATCCAGGAATGAGAATGCCCGGAGGACTGCCTTTTCCAACTTTATTGGGGGCAATTCCTGGAGTTGAGGCAGGTGTTTCATCCATGATGAAAAAGCAAATGGATGATTTGGATATTCCACCGGTTGACGAATTTTTAGATATGATTACTGCTGGGGGTGGCGAAATTTATGCGTGTAAACTTGCTGCCGATATGTTTAAATTAACCAAAGATGATTTGAGCGAGCATGTAAAAGCAATTATTACGGTTGGCGATTTGTATGCCATGTCGGGAGGCGACGGCACTCAAATTATTTTTACCTAATAGGATATTTGATAAAATCAGCACAACGTTGTTCGTTAGCCAAATGGTAAACGAATGGCGTTTTTTTGTTGCAGCCTTAGGGAGTTGGAGTTTCTAACTCCTATATTTTCTACTATTCCCATTCCGGAAGGACACATTTATTGCTTCGTTCGACTAACAAGTCTTCAAAAGTATTCAGGCTTTCAATCATAACTTTTGAATCTTCTTTATGACAGGTGAGGCAGGTTCCGACCAAAAGAATTTTCTTTTGTTGTTGAACATTAAAAGGGAAAACGTTGGTTCGGGTTGAAACATTTCCTGTACGATTGGCAAGAAATCCTGTCCACGCATCGCCCGGGAGATTGTCGTGTGAATCGTTTTCATACATAGCTTCAAAATGCCATTTCCCTTTTCCCTTATTAATTTGGTAATCGAGTTTTCCTTCACCAAATCCCAAAGCCACCGGATTATTGTGACAGCTTTTGCAATCGCGTCCTTTTGCCGAAGTGGTGTGTGGTGCAGAGGGTGCAAACAGACGTTGAAAAATCAACGAATCGTGTTTTTCTTTTGTAAACGAACTTTTATCGATGGTGAGAATCATGCCCGGAACAACCGGAATTATTTCATCTTTTTGATTTGTTTTTCGAATGCCAAGTGCGGGCAATTTGGCAGAAAAAGTTCCGGTGTATTCAATCCAACTTCCTCTCTTTTCTAAATTTCTGGTCATGTCGTAACCGGGTTCCTCCGGATCGTATTCGTTGTGGCAACCAATACAGCTGGGCGCCCAAGAACTATGACAACTGGAACACGAAAGATTAGCGTGTGCATTATCGCGCGCACAAACTTTGGCCGGCGATTTTAGAATCATCTTTTTACCTGTGTTTTTTGTACTCAAAAATATTGAATCGTTTTCAACAAAAGTGTTAATGAGAGGGCGACCATGTTTTCTTGTGGTTAGAAACTGTTTGTTGTAAATGTTTCCATATCGAAGTGCTGCAATTATTGCCGATTCGTTGTCTAAATCTTCGGCAGCCGTTATCAGCGGTTCGTCATTAAAATGACAATCGATGCATTGAATATCCTGCTGATCTTCTTCGTGCGCATAATGTTTTCCATCGCCCATTAATTCATAAGAGTGATGACAATCGATGCATTCCATTCCCAACTCGTGATGAATATCTGCCTTTTGTTTTTCAAAAACACGACTGCCTTCAACCAAACGGTAATTTGTACCCTCGGGAAACTGTTTGGCTTCAAGTGTTGTTTCGTGCCATCCCTCGTAGTTGGTGGCAATTCTGCCGGAACGGCTGTGACAGCCAAAACAATGATTGTTACTTACTTGTATACTTACAGACGGATGCGCTTTTACTTTTGAATTATGACTGAACTTTAGTGCTTTCTCAGCTTCCGGACTGTAATTGATATGACAGGCCAAACATCCTCCTCCACGCGATGTTTCTCTTACCGGACCATATTTCGTTTTTGGATTCCCCAAATGACAAATCACACATAAATTTTTCAGGTGCTCGTCGGCTGCCGAATTGCTCAATTGGTGAACATCGGTTAAAATATCCGGATTGTCCTGTTCGCCAAAAACAAATCGATCGACACTTATTATTCCACTTAAAGTCGACATTAATCCGCTTGGCACTCTTTCCGTAATATCAGGATGACATTGTGTTGTTCCACAGGTTTGTGGCGCTGTTTCGAGGTTTCCCGGAATAAGAATCATGTTTTTATGCGCCTGCGTTTTTATTGTGGTAAACGGATTTCCACTGTGGCACGAAAAACAGCCGATTGATTCAGGATTGTGCGATTCGGTAAATCCGTACGTATCGGTGTGACAAGCCAAGCAGCTTTCTTTTCGGCCTTGAATTATGGGTGATGCTGCAATTTCGTTAGATTCATCCTGAAGTTGAAAGTTGACCCTTGCCGTTTTAAAATTATGAAGTACACTGTAATTGTAAGTCGAGTCGCCCGGGAAAATTATTTGCCAGCGTTCGCCACGGAAGAACAGTCCGATTACTGTTAAAACGAGATAAAAAACCGAGAACGCCAGTAAAGTTCTTTTGCTAAAAAATACGGCTTTCCCCTTTTCTGAGTTCACAATATAAATGAGTACAATCAAAATTAAAATCGCCAGTAACGACCACTCAGGATGTTTTAACCAATGCAGAATTTCTTGAAATCCAACAAAATACCAGGGACCTTTTACCGAGGGATTAATGTTGTCGTGCAAGGGAGCAGTAAAAAAATAACTGATCACTAAAACGGCAATAAAAGAAAAGATAAAGTCGCTGGTTTTGGGCCAGAATTTCCGGCTGTGTTCCACCATTATAATGGTGATGAAAACCGTAAAAGTTGCAATATGGTGAACGTAAATGAGCTGATAGCTGTTCTTACTTCCTAAAAGCGAAAAACCGAGCGACTCGCCAATTATCGGAAAACGATTTGCCAGAGTTTCCAGAATTTGTCTCGCCTGCACACTGTCAGCATCTCCTTTTAGTAGAAAACCACTTAACATGGCCAGAAAAATAATTAATACACCGATGCTTAAGCGGAACGCCATTCCTTTTTTTAGCCCGATATTTTCTTTAAAATGAAAGTGATCGTAAAGGTGGATTAAACTAAAAATCAGAAAAAACTTAGAACTCCAGAAATGTAAATTCCGAATGAGTGAAGCCCAGGGGTTGCTTATCATTATGTTGCTGACACTCAGGTAGGGTGTGCTCACATCAAACGGAACAGCCAGAAGCACGCCCGACAAAAGTACGATGGAAAACATCGACAGCGCAATTGTTCCGAAAGTTGTTTTATTTTTTTTTCTACCCATTAATGCCGCCAATTACTATTTGTGTTTTGTCTTCCGAAATTTTAGCAGGAACATGCTTCAGATTCTTATACGCCGGTCCTTTTAACACCTTCCCCTCCAAATCGTATTCCGATCCATGGCACGGACAAACAAGTTTGCCGTTTTCTGTTTTGTCGATCTTGCACCCCAAATGTGTACAATGAGCGGATAAAACGGTGGTGTTATCGTCGTGATTAACGACTACAAAATCATCAAAAAAAGTGACTTGCTTGTTTTTGTTGAAAGGAAAAATGCGGACTTTTTGTTTTAATTGTTCAAGATGGCTCAGCGTGAGTTTGTTCCAGGCCAGGCTAAACAACGACAAGATACCCACTGCTAAAATTTGTAAGAATGTCCGTCTGCCCTTTGTTCCCATCTGTAAATTCTTTGACACAAAAGTAATAAAATGCTAAAAGTAAAAATCGTTCTTATTCAAAATGGGGGGATAAAAAAGAATATTTACAATTCAATTTAATTGAACTCTGCCTTAATTTCTTGTTTGTTAATTATATCGAAAGGATTTTTTCGAATTATTTAAAATGAAAATAAATAGAACTTATGTTTTTTTGATTAGATAGACTTTTTTTGCATTATATTGATTTTGAAAGGGTAAAATTAAGAAATTATATATTTGCTAATTACTTTATAATATTGGTGTTTTAGTCTGCATGAAATGAGCATAAGTTTAAAAAAGATTTTTGTGTAAGGTGCTTATTTTTAACGTTTTCAAATTATAAAAACCTCCTATTTATTCCATATTAACTTTTTATATTTGCCGGGTATATTTAAGCATATAGCTATTTAGATATACTGATTTTTATAAAAGAATAATGCGATTTGGCAGTTTTGTTAAGATTCTTTTTTTGATCGTGAAAATGCCTGAAAGCAGTATTAAATATTTTCGAGAATGAAAACAAGAAGAGATTTTATTAAAATTTCAACTGTCGGAGCCGGAGCAACTGCTATTGGATTAAGCGCTTTTGGATCGAAGCGATTCAAATTATTTGAACCAGAAGTAGAAGGTCCGGTCAGCGATGAGGATCTTACACCATATCCAACTTACTGCGAAGTTTGTTTCTGGAAATGTGCCGGATGGACGTATGTGGATAAAAATGGTCGAATTCGAAAAATTATTGGTAATAAAAATGATCCACACAGTAATGGTCGTTTTTGTCCGAGAGGGACGGGAGGAGTTGGAATGTATTACGACGAAGACCGTTTAAAAACTCCGCTGATTCGGGAAAAAGCCAAAGACGGTTCTGAGTATTTCAGGGAAGCTTCCTGGGACGAAGCGCTCGATTTGGTTGCCGAAAAAATGAAGGGCGTAAAAGAAAAATACGGTCCCGAAGCTTTTGGTTTGTTTAATCATGGAAATCCGGGTACTCATGTTGAACATCTGATGCGTGCATATGGTTCTGAATCGAATGCCGAGCCTGCTTTTGCCAATTGTCGTGGTCCACGTTCGTCGGCCTATTTCTCTACCTTTGGAGCTTACATCGGATCTCCCGAAAATACAGATATCAGAGATACAGAATGTCTGGTTCTGATTGGTTCGCATTTGGGCGAAAACATGCACAATTCTCAAGTGCAGGAAATGTCGGCGGCCATCGATCATGGTGCAACAATTATTACCGTTGATCCACGTTTTTCTACGGCTGCAAGTCATTCTTCGTATTGGTTGCCCATAAAACCTGCAACCGATATTGCACTGCTCATGTCGTGGATTCATGTGTTGATTTACGAAGAAATTTACAATAAAGATTTTGTCGAACAATATACATTTGGTTTCGAACAATTAAAAGAGCATGTAAAAAACATGACTCCGGAATGGGCTTATGGAATTACCGATATCGAACCATCCACGATTCGTAAAACTGCAAGAGAAATGGCCGCCGCGGCTCCTGCTGTTGTTATTCATCCCGGGCGACACGTAGTTTGGTATGGCGACGATACACAACGCGAAAGAGCTATGGCTATTTTAACGGCCTTGCTTGGTGCTTGGGGAAAACGTGGCAGTTTATATTTGGCCGAATCGGTGAGCATACCACACTACCCACAGCCGGAATATCCGGAACCGGAATGGACATGGAAAGACCTTCATGAAGGAAAATATCCGCTGGCAACTATGGGAATTACTACCCAGTTGTTAAAAGCGTCTATACCAAGATATAATTTTAAACATCAGGTAAAAGCCTGGTTTGTTGCGGGTACCAATTTACCACTCTCGATGCCCGATAAAAAATTGTTTAAAGAAGCCGCCGACTCAGTCGAATTTATTGCGGTGATGGACACCATGCCAATGGAAATTACCGGTTATGCCGATGTTGTATTTCCGGAAGCAACGTATTTAGAACGCTACGATTTTATTCGTTCGGCTCAAAACCGCGTGCCAAATATCGCATTACGGATGCCGGCAGCAAAACCAAAGTACGATTCGAAACCGGGTTGGTGGATTACCAAACAAATTGGTGAACGCCTCGGACTTCACGATTATTTTAATTACGAAGATTTTTCTGAAGTAATTGACTGGCAATTAAAACAACTGGGGACATCGCTCGAGGAAATGAAAAAAATTGGGGTGAAAACCTTTCCTCGCAAGAGTGGTCCGTTGTATCTGGCCGATGGCGAAGATTTTAAATTCAATACAAATACCGGAAAAGTAGAATTGTATTCGGTTGATTTTGCCGACGAAGGATTCGATCCGATGCCGGTTTATACCAAGCATCCCGAACCACCACAAAATTTTTACCGACTGATTTATGGTCGAGCACCAATGCACACGTTCAGCCGTACCTCAAACAATCCGAATTTGTCTGATTTAATGGGCGAGAACAGTGTTTGGGTGAATCCAAAAGTAGCCGATTTGTGGGGATTGAAAAAAGGACAAAAAGTTTGGTTGAAAAACCAAGATGACGCAGTAACGTCTTTCCCGGTTGCAGTTCGGGTAACCGAGCGAATTCGTTGGGATTCGGTGTACATGGTTCATGGATTTGGTCATTCCGATAAAAAACTTTCGCGCGCTTTCGGAAAGGGAGCCAGCGATACAGAGATGATAACAAATGTTGCGGTCGATCCTATTATGGGAGGAACCGGAATGAGAGGGAATTTTATCACTTTCTTAACTGAAAATCCCGAAAGTAATAAAAAGGAGGATAAATTATGAGATATGCAATGGCGATCGACACGAAGAAATGTGTCGGCTGCAGCGACTGTGTAGTTGCATGCCAAACCGAAAATAATGTACCACACGGATATTGTCGTGATTGGATTGTAGAAACGGTTGATGGAACCTATCCAAGTCTCGATCTGGAATTCAGATCGGAACGTTGTAATCATTGCGATAATTCGCCCTGTGTGCGTTGCTGCCCAACCGGAGCCAGTCATGTTGCCGAAGGCGGAATTGTATTGGTTACTCCAAACGAGTGTATTGGTTGCGGCGCCTGTATCGAATCGTGTCCATACGATGCCCGTTATACGCATCCCGAAGGGTATGTCGATAAATGTACGTTCTGTATACACCGGGTTGAAAAAGGACAAAACCCTGCTTGTGTTGATGTTTGCCCTACCAATTGTTTGCATTTTGGCGACTTGGACGATCCAAACAGCGATGTTTCGCTGGCTTTAAAAGACCGTAAATGGAAAGTGCTGGCTCCCGAAGCCGGAACCAAGCCACAATTGTATTTTCTTACCTAACATGTTAAATTTAATTTAGATGAAACGAGCCAACACAAAGAAGATCTTGAGATACAGGTGCATGATTATGGCGAGTTCCATGGGTTACCATAAAAATAAACAATTATAAACACATGAAAGAAGAATTATTTGCTAGCGGAAGAAATATTCCGAACATCGATCCATATCTTAATATCTGGCATTGGCAGATTCCGGTGTATCTTTTCCTTGGTGGACTGGCTGCAGGAATCATATTTTTTGCCGCATACTTTGTTGTTCGGGGAAAAGAAAAAGAAATGCCTACCACTGTAATGTGGGCCACAATAATTGCACCCATTGCATTGGTAGTTGGATTGGGAGCACTGTTTTGGGATTTAAAACATAAACTTTTTTTCTGGCAACTTTATACCACGTTTCGTATCACTTCACCAATGTCGTGGGGAGCGTGGACTTTAATGGCAATCACACCGTTTTCGATGATTTGGGTAGCCAGTTACATGAAAGTAATGGTTCCGGGATGGAATTGGAAGTTTAAGTTACTAACTGCTTACGATAACTTGCTGAATAAAAACCGAAAGTCGTTTGCCTGGGTGATGATGATTCTGGCCATTATTCTTGGTGTTTATACCGGAATTTTATTGTCGGCATTTAACGCACGGCCACTTTGGAATACTTCCATACTCGGGCCACTGTTTTTAGTCTCGGGATTTTCGACAGGTTTAGCCGCAATTATGTGGTTAAGTAAAGATGAAAAGGAGCGAAAAATTTTAGCACGAATTGACCTGATTTTTATAGTTGTCGAACTCTTTTTAATCATCCATTTATTTATGGGTTTTATGGCAGGAACCGCTGTAAGTACCGAAGCTGCACAATTGTTTCTTGGAGGACCTTTCACTGTTAGTTTTTGGGTGTTTGTGGTTTTGCTGGGCTTAGTTTTTCCGGCCGTTCTCGAAACGCTGGAACTTTGGGGAATGCACATACCAAAATGGTTGCCTCCAGTTCTTATTTTATTTGGCGGACTGATGTTTCGGTTTGTTATGGTGGAAGCCGGACAAATTACGCGCTTTTTATATTAAACCAAAAAAATTAAAATAGATGAATTCAAAAAGTACTAAATACAATCAACCCAAATACCTCAATCCATATTTTGGTGGAGTGCTGTTGGGTTTACTGGTATTAGCAACAGTATATATTACCGGCCGGGGATTAGGCGCCAGTGGAGCAATTAAAAGTACGGTGGTTACAACTGCCAATGCAATTACTCCTTCTCAGGTTAAGGCCAATGCTTATACCAGCAAGTTTATCAGCGATGATCATACACCAATGTATACCTGGTTGGTATTCGAATCGATCGGAATTTTTCTTGGAGGATTACTTTCGGGAGTAATTTTTGGTCGGGCTAAAAAGTTCCGTGTTGAACACAGTCCGAAAATTACTGCTAAAAAGCGTCTGATTGTTGCTTTAATTGGTGGAGTTCTGTTTGGAGTTGGTAGTCAGTTTGGTAGAGGATGTACAAGTGGTGCAGCTCTGAGCGGCACCGCAACTTATGCTTTAGGAGGAGTAGTTGTAATGTTTGCCATTTTTGGCTCGGGTTATGTTTTTGCTTATTTCTTTAGAAAATTATGGATTTAATAATGGTAAAAATTAAAAGATATTAATTATGGGACCTTTAATTCCTAACGGTATAATTGGCAATGGATGGGATTTTGTAATTGCCACTCTTCTGGGAATTGCTTTTGGATTTATTCTCGAAGCTTCCGGATTTTCGTCATCCCGAAATATTACTGGCGTATTTTATGGCTACAACTTCGTTGTTTTACGCGTGTTTTTTACCGCTGTAATTGTTGCGATGGTTGGTTTGTTATACTTCGATTATTTTGGATGGATCGACCTGGCAAAAATATTTATTCTTCCAACTTATTTAACACCAATGATTTTTGGAGGTGTTGTAATGGGACTTGGATTTATTTTGGGCGGCTTCTGCCCGGGAACCAGTTTTACTGCAATCGCTATCGGGAAACTCGATGCAGTGTTTTTTACCATCGGTTTGTATTTGGGAATAGCCGGATTTACACTGATCTTCCCTTACATTAGCGGATTTTACGACAGTGGCTTTATTGGAAACGTTACACTTACCGATGTTACCGGAATACCTGCTTATTGGTTTGCGATAGGTTTTACGGTAATAGCGCTCGCCGCTTTTTGGGGAACAATGTTTATTGAAAAGCGCGTTAGAAAAAATATAACCGAATATAAATTCTAAAACGATGAACCGTAACTATATTTTTCTCACCATTCTAATGTTTATTCTTGCAATCGGAACCTTTTTTCTGAATAAACCAAAAGAATTCAAACAAATCGAACCACAAGAGTTATTACGAGAAATCGTTCAGCCAACCCGTTATGTGTCGACAGATCAGGTGGCTAGAATGATTATCCACCGTGATCCATCGCTCGAATTAATCGATGTTCGAAACAGCGAAGAATTTGAAACGTTTTCGTTGCCCAATTCGATTAATATTCCGCTCGACAGTATTTTAAACGAAAACAGTTTATTGTATTTTGGAATTCCTGGAACAAAAGTGGTTTTTATTGCCAACGACGATATTTGTTCCGATCAGGCCTGGGTACTTACCAAAAGGCTTGGATATAACAGTACTTATGTAATGACCGGTGGATTAAATTGTTGGATGGAGACCATCATTCAACCTGTTGAACCTTCAGAAACAGAGTCGGTAACAGCAATGGAACAATACGAATTTCGGAAAGGTGCACAACTTTTTTTTACCGGTGCAACTGCAGAACCTCAAGAAAGCGCAAAGGTGAAAGTGAATGTGGTTCGACGTAAAAAAACAAC
>JBNKOT010000469.1:0-5420 GCA_050294855.1 Draconibacterium sp.
CTAATCCAAAATCGCCCTCCCGTTCTGCTTTGTCTGCCCTTTGTTTAAATTCCTCGATGTTTGATTTTACGGTCTGGATTTTTTCTACCAGATCTTTTTCAAGTTTCCACTTGGCAAAAATCCCTTCGCGGCTTTCTTTCAAATCGGCCAATTCTTTTTTAATCTGCAAAATTTTGGTGTTATCTTTTTCGCGTTTAATGGCTTCGAGTTCGATCTCGTACTGCATAATTTTACGATCCAAAACATCAAGTTCTTCAGGTTTCGAATTGATTGCCATTCGCAATTTTGCAGAAGCTTCATCAATTAAGTCTAAGGCTTTATCGGGCAAAAATCGGTCGGTGATATACCGTTGCGAAAGTTCCACCGCAGAAATAATCGCACTGTCTTTTATTCTTACTTTATGATGACTCTCATACTTCTCTTTAATACCACGAAGAATAGAAATTGCACTCTCGCGATCGGGCTCGTCAACCATTACTTTCTGAAAACGACGCTCGAGTGCTTTATCTTTTTCAAAATATTTTTGATACTCATCTAAAGTTGTTGCACCAATTGCACGCAGTTCTCCGCGAGCCAAAGCAGGTTTTAAAATATTTGCAGCATCCATTGCTCCCTGTCCGCCACCGGCTCCAACCAATGTATGTATTTCGTCGATAAAAAGAACAATTTTGCCATCTTCGGCAATCACTTCTTTGATCACCGACTTTAAACGTTCTTCGAATTCGCCTTTGTATTTGGCACCGGCAATCAGCGCACTGATGTCCAAGGAATAAATAATTTTATCCTTGAGATTTTCAGGAATATCTCCTTTTACCAATCGGTGCGCCAATCCTTCTGCAATGGCCGTTTTTCCGGTTCCGGGTTCGCCAATCAACATCGGGTTATTTTTTGTTCTTCGCGACAGAATTTGTAAAATTCTTCGAATTTCGGTGTCACGGCCAATCACCGGATCAAGCTTTCCGTCGTTGGCAAGTTTATTCAAATTTTTTGCGTATTTATCGAGCGAGTTGTAAGTGTCTTCCTGCGATTGCGAAGTAACATTTTTCCCTTTTCGTAACTCGTTAACGGCAGCCGACAAATCGTTTTCGTTCATGCCGTTGTCTTTCATTAACCGAGAAACATGGTCGCTTGCTTTTAACATGGCCAACAATAAATGTTCGATTGAGATGTACTCATCTTTCATTTTTTTTGCAATTGTTTCGGCGTTGTTTAAGGTTTTACCGGCTTCGCGCGATAACATGATTTCGCCTCCCTGTACTTTTACAAAACTCTGAATGATGCTGTCGAGGGTTTTCTGAAAAAGCTCGGCGTTAATTCCAAGTTTGTTTAAAATATAGGGTAAAACGTTTTCGTCGATTTCGAAAATCGCTTTTAAAATATGGGCATTCTCAATTTGCTGATGTTCGAAGCCCTGAGCAATTTGCTGGGCCTGTTGTATCGCTTCCTGCGATTTTATGGTATAATTATTAAAATTCATGTTCTATATTTATTTAGTTAAACAAATCCTAAAGCCTATATTCAAATTACATACCCAACACAACAATAAGCCATTTTGTCTTGATTTTCAAAATATTACAAGACATTTATTTAGATGAAAATTTTAACTAATTAATATTGAATATTTTGTGATCTGTAAAAATGTCATTACCAAAATTTTTAACAAACCCCATTTTATTACATGAATTTTTTGATCACTTCTCTTGCCAAAGTCAATCGGCGCAGAGCAAGATAAATATAATATTATGCAATATATATTTTGCTTTTTGAAATATTTATCTTACATTTGACGTATGGAAAACTTAAAACTTAAATTAGCAAGGGTTGAAAAAGGCCTATCTCAACAAGACCTTGCTGATTTGGTTGGCGCTACCAGACAAACCATTGGTTTAATTGAAAAAGGGAAATACAACCCCTCTTTAAATCTGTGCGTTAGTATTGCAAAAACATTAGACAGGACATTAAACGATTTATTCTGGGATGAAGACAAAAAATAAAAAATCATTTACAAACATGGACGAAAGAACAAAACTGGTAGCTTACAAAGTAATCGCAGTTTTGTATTTTATTACCATTATTGCGATGCAAGGGATTGTATTGTACCGGCAATTTGCCCTTGGACAGGAGATTGGCGAATTCGAAGACATTGCCATTATCATGACAGTCAACTCCTTATTCTTGGTTAGTGGCCTTCTTTATTTTGGTGCCTTTCAGATTAGAAAACTAAAAATCAAAAATATTTTATTGATTTATTTGTGGTTGGTAATACTTGGGAGCCTGTTTACTTATGCGAAATACAATATCTTCCAAAGTCCTGGCTTGTCGGTTGCCCAGTTGTTTGACAAACTGAAAATTATTGCCGCCATTATTGGTATTATTATGGGTTTTTGGATCGTGCTTTCCGTTTTAGGAAAAAGACGAATCGAGAAAGAATTAGAATGACTCGCCAACCAACATGAAAACAAAGCCAAAATACTTTTTCCTGATAGTTGTTCTATCAATCTGCCTCGTAGCATGCAAAACAATTAACAATGGAGTTATCTTAAAAAAAGAATTTTTGCCAGCCCGGACAATATGTATCAGAGGAATTTATAATCATATCGACGACAGGTACTTCATAATTATTGAAGGAGAAAACGAAAAGCAAAAGATGACAAAGGCCAAAATCTATGTTTCTAAACAAACTTACGATAGCCTTTCTATTGGCGATATTTACAAAAATCAAAAACTAAAAAATGATGAAAAAAAATGAAGATTATAAACGCTATCTATTCATGAGTGTAATCATAATTGCATTGGGAGTTACTTTTACAACTTCATTGAAGAACAGCATGGGAACCTTAGGAATTGTATTTATTGCCATCGGAGGATTGCTCTTTTTTCTAGCTATGAAAAAGAAACAAAAAATTGAAAATAAAAACAATTAGATAGCTTACCCTTCGTTTGCAAAAAAGAGCAGAAAAAAGCCACCCTCCAAAAGGAAGGCGGCTTTAAATATCATCAAAGCACTAATTACTCAGTACTATAATCTTTTTACTTTTTTTAGAAGCAGTACTTGTTTTCTTCAATCAATTTATCAGCAATACGTTCGCGGGCAGCTTTAACATTAACGCCTTTGGCACAACAGTAGTGTTTTACACCTTTCATATACAACTGACATTCATCTTTATCTTCAATAAATGAATTTACACAGTCTTTTGCTTCTTTGCGAATAAACTCGGAAGCATCGTAAACCAATACATCCAGCATGTCTTTATTTAAAGCAACATCTAATCCAAGAACTTCCTCTTTTTTCTTCACACGTAACATTACTGATTCAGCAACATAAATTTTCATTACAATATTAGAGATGTTGTTCAGAATCATTTGTTCGTTCATCATTTTACGACCAAAAGTTTTTGACACA
Organism: Draconibacterium sp.; assembly: GCA_050294855.1. Taxonomy (GTDB): domain Bacteria; phylum Bacteroidota; class Bacteroidia; order Bacteroidales; family Prolixibacteraceae; genus Draconibacterium. Next base: position 3,404 of record JBNKOT010000469.1, read on the forward strand.
GCAGTCAACAACATTTTTGCAACGGCTTTAAAGTTTTGAATGGTTGCCAGTTTGTTTTCGTAATAACCTTCTACACAGCAACTACATCCTTCGAGATTCGCTAGACCTGCAACAATTGCTTCGCCTTGTCCGTATAAATCGTAATCTTTTTTAGCACCACGTTTATTTAAAGTATCGATGGTTACCAATCGGTTAATTTCGTTTGTTCCTTCAAAAATTCGGTTGATGCGTGAATCGCGATAACCACGTTCAATTGGCATTTCAGCAGAATAACCCATCCCACCATGAATCTGAACACCTTCGTCGACCACATAATCCAGTGCCTCTGAACCATAAACTTTCAGAATTGCAGCTTCAACTGCGTACTCTTCGAAAGCATGAACAATTGCCTGTTCTTTGGTTTCTTCGCCAAGATGTGCTTCAACATATTCATCGACATTACGAGCTGCACGATAAACGGCAGATTCGTTTGCCCAAGTTCTGATGGCCTGTTCAGCTAATTTATATTTGATGGCGCCAAAACTTGATATTTGTTTGTTGAACTGTTTGCGTTCGTTCGAATAATTTACCGATTGATCGATGGCCATTTTAGCTGCACCAATTACGTTTCCGCCCAATTTGATGCGTCCCATGTGAAGAATGTCCAAAGCGATACGGAATCCTTTTCCACGCTCCCACAACAAGTTTTCAACCGGCACTTTACAATCTTCGAAGAAAATCTGACGGGTTGAAGAACCTTTGATCCCTAATTTTTTCTCTTCAGGATTAAACTTGATTCCGGGGAAATTGCGCTCTACAATAAAAGCACTTAAAACACGGTCGTTATCAATTTTTGCAAAAACAGTAAAAACATCACCAAAACCGGTGTTGGTAATCCACATTTTTTGTCCGTTCAAAATGTAATGTTTACCATCTTCGCTAAGCGTGGCTTTTGTTTTACCCGAATTGGCATCCGAACCTGCACCCGGCTCTGTTAAACAGTAAGCACCTGTCCACTCGCCTGTAGTAAGTTTTGGAATGTATTTTTGTTTTTGCTCTTCGTTACCAAAATAGAGAATCGGCATCGATCCAATTCCTGTGTGGCAAGAATAGGTAACAGCAAAAGAATAAGCAGAGCCCATCACCTCGCTGGCCAACATTGAAGTAACAAACGACTGACCAAAACCTTCGAGTTCTTCGGGAGTTGAAATCCCAAGAAGACCAAGCTCTCCGGCTTTTTCAAGCAAAGTTCTTGCAATATTATCTTCCTGTTTGTCTATTTTATCCAAATTTGGAAATACTTCGGTATCCAGAAAATCGCGGCAAGTTTCCGCAATCATTCGTTGTTCTTCATCAAATTCCTCAGGAATAAAAATGTCTTTGGCGTCAATATCTTGCACCATAAACTCTCCACCTTTAACTAATTTCTCCATTTCAGTTTTATTTTTGATTTAATTATTTTTTTTCTCTGTGTTTCTCTGCGAGAATCTTTTGATTCTCTGTGGTAAAAAAAAGAAATCACCACAAAGTACGCCAAGATAGCACAGCAATTTTTGAAATTATAAGTTTAATGACAACGCAACCAATTCTGCAATGTCGTAATTTTTTACTTCTTCGTTTTTGTTTTTATACTTTAATCCATCGGTCATCATCACCATACAATACGGACAAGCGGTTGCAATTACATCAGCCCCTGTTTCCAAAGCATCTTCGGTTCTCTCCAGGAAAATTTCTTTATCGCCTGCTTCTGCCTCTTTGAACATCTGACCGCCGCCGGCACCACAACACAAAGCAAAACTTTTGTTTCTCTTCATTTCGGTTAAATCGGCAGGCAGTGCGCCCAAAACTTTTCGGGGAGCATTGTATTCTCCATTTGCACGACCAAGATAACACGGATCGTGATAGGTTATTTTCTGCCCTTTAAAAACATCCGAATCTAATTTCAACTTTCCTTCAGCAATTAAATTCTGTAAAAACTGAGAATGATGAATGACTTCAAATTTTGCTCCATAATCGGGATATTCGTTTTTGAAGGTAT
>JBNKOT010000470.1:0-3526 GCA_050294855.1 Draconibacterium sp.
TTTTGGGCACAATTGCTCAAATCGATTATACGGTCGATCGCCCGGAAGCTTCCGATTTGTATTCGATTGGAACGGTTGCCGAAATCTTGAAAATTCTGGAAATGCCCGATGGATCTACTTCTGTTATTATTCAGGGAAAAAGACGTTACCAGATTCGTGAATTTATTGCCGAAGAGCCTTATTTTAAAGCAAAAGTTGAAGCTTTAGCCGATGTGACTTCCAAAGACGATAACGAATTTAGTGCCATTGTTGGCTCTTTAAAAGATCTGTCGATTAAAATTGCACAGTTCTCTGCAAATGTTCCGCCGGAAGCCACCTTTGCAGTAAAAAATATTGAAAACTCAACTTTCCTGATCAACTTTATTTGTTCGAATACCGACATCAGTGTCGAAGACAAACAAAAATTGCTGGAAATCGAAAGTTTAAAAGACCGTGGTGTTCAGGCTATAAGTTTTTTGGTGAAAGAAGTTCAGATGCTGGAGTTGAAACAAGAAGTTCAGTCGAAAGTTAAAACCGACATCGACAAACAACAGCGCGAATTTATGTTGAACCAGCAAATGAAAACCATTCAAGATGAATTGGGTGGAAATCCGGTTGAACAGGAAATTGCTGAACTAAAAAAGAAAGCTGACGATAAAAAATGGAACGACGACGTGGCCAAATTCTTCACCAAAGAAGTGGAAAAACTGGCGCGTTTAAATCCGGCTGCGGGAGAATATTCGGTGCAGTTTACTTTTTGTCAGACCTTGCTGGATTTGCCCTGGAACGAATACACCACCGATAATTTCGATCTGAAAAATGCAACTAAGGTTTTGGATGAAGATCATTACGGACTCGAAAAAGTAAAGGAAAGAATTCTCGAACATCTTGCAGTTTTAAAGTTGAAAAACGACATGAAATCGCCGATTCTTTGTTTGTACGGCCCTCCGGGAGTTGGAAAAACTTCGTTGGGAAAATCGGTAGCAAGAGCTTTGGAAAGAAAATATGCACGTGTTAGTTTGGGTGGATTAAGCGACGAATCAGAAATTCGCGGACACCGGAAAACATACATCGGTGCAATGCCCGGACGAATTATTCAAAACATTAAAAAAGCAAAATCGTCGAATCCGGTTTTTATGCTCGACGAAATCGATAAAGTTTCAAAACATTTTCATGGCGACCCGGCTTCAGCATTGTTGGAAGTTTTAGATCCGGAGCAAAATTCGGAGTTTCACGATAACTATGTAGAACAGGACTACGACCTTTCGAAAGTAATGTTTATTGCCACTGCAAATACGCTGAGTACAATTGCGCCGGCACTACGCGACCGTTTGGAATTAATCGAGGTGAGTGGATATTTGGTGGAAGAAAAAATCGAAATTGCAAAACGTCATTTAATTCCAAAGCAATTGGAAAATCATGGCTTGAAGAATAAAGATGTTACTTTCCCAAAAGATGTGATTGAACTGATTATCGACGGTTACTCGCGTGAATCGGGAGTTCGTGAACTGGATAAAAAAATTGCAAAAATAGTTCGTCGGATTGCCAAAAAAATTGCTTTTGAAGAAAGCTACAACAAAAAACTTTCGAAAGCAGACATTCGAGAATATTTGGGCGTTACCGAATATTCAAAAGAAAAATATGGTGGCAACGATTTTGCCGGTGTTGTAACCGGATTGGCGTGGACTGCAGTTGGTGGAGAAATTCTTTATGTTGAAACCAGTTTAAGTAAAGGGAAAGGCGGATTAACGCTCACAGGAAACCTGGGTGATGTAATGAAAGAATCGGCGATGCTGGCACACGAATACCTGAAATCGCACGCTGAAGATCTGGAGTTAGATGCCGAAGTTTTTTCCAACTGGAATGCCCATGTTCATGTTCCTGAAGGAGCAATTCCAAAAGACGGACCATCGGCTGGAGTGACCATGGTAACTTCTTTGGCGTCGGCATTTACGCAACGAAAGGTTAAAAAGAATATCGCAATGACCGGCGAGATTACCTTGCGCGGAAAAGTACTTCCGGTTGGCGGAATCAAAGAGAAAATTCTTGCTGCAAAACGAGCCGGAATCACCGAAATTATTATGTCGGAACAAAACAAAAAGAATTTGGAAGACATTAAAGATGCCTACCTGAAAGGGCTGAAATTTCATTTTGTAAAAACAATTATGGATGTGCTCGACATTGCACTTCTAAAAACCAAAGTGGATAAACCTGTAAAGATTTCGTAATACAAATTCGCAGGAGAATAAAATGGTTAGCTGATAAAATTGGCTAACCATTTTATTTTTTTGATCAAAAGGCAATTTTAGAAACGGAGAATGATTTATAAATTTGTTATAGTTGCGTTTTAGCTTGTACTTGTTTATTTTTACTTTATGGTTGTTGCTGTAATCGATCTTGGAACAAACACATGTAATTTACTTATCGCCGAAATAAAGGAGACAGGATTTGATATTTTTCACCAAAGTAAGCAGTTGGTAAAACTGGGTGACGATAAAATAAAGGCTAACGAAATTAGTCCAGAGGCACTTAATCGAACGATCGAAGCTTTCCAGTCGCATAAAAAAATAATCGAAAACTTTAATGTTGAAAAGGTAAAAGTTATTGCTACCTCAGCGGTTCGTTCTTCTGAAAATAAAATCGATTACCTGGAAAAAATAAGCGAACAAACCGGCTGGATTGTAAAAGTGGTTTCCGGAGAAAAAGAGGCCGAATTGATTTTTAACGGAGTTTTATTGGCCTTTGAGAAATTAAATAATCCGGCGATAATTCTCGACATCGGAGGTGGAAGCAACGAACTCATTTTAGCGAACGATAAAAATCTGCTTTGGAAAGAGAGCCGACCGACCGGTATGGCGAGGGTAATCAATCAGTTTGAAATATCAGACCCGATTTTACCCAATGAAATCGAAAAACTAAGGCAATATTTTTCGGAGCAGCACATCAAAACATTCGAAATGTGTAATACACATTCGGTAGAAAAATTAATTGGTTGCTCGGGAGCATTCGATACCATAGTTGACATAATCGATAAAGTAAATCCGGGCGAAAAACAACGCACCAAACAAGAGGTAGAAGTCGCGGAGTTTCATAAAGTTTATCAAACGCTGGTAAAATCAACAAGAGTAAAACGTTTGAAAATGAAAGGTATGGACATGGTTCGTGTCGATTTAATTGTACCGGCTGTCATTCTGATCGAACGTTTGATTTCCGCCACAGGAATAAAGAAGATTGTACAAACCGATTTTGCTTTGCGCGAAGGCGTTTTATTCGAAATGATAAATAAAAATGCCATTCCTATTAATTAGCGATTTTCCTTTGTTTGACATTCATTAATTATTTTGACGCGGTTTTAATTATAATCATCCTCATTTCTGGTTGATCGATCTGCTGTAAATCGAAGCAGAACAGGGTAGTTTGTGATTAAAATACAGGATTTAACTGCATTCAAATTTGTATTATTGTGGCTTAATAACCTGAGTTCGATATAAAATTAATGGCTCAAATCGCGTATAAATATTGAGTTTCAAGGACTGTTTGCGAAAGC
>JBNKOT010000471.1:0-2656 GCA_050294855.1 Draconibacterium sp.
GCAGGTTTCGTTAACCAACTGGGCAGCGGGTGGTAAAAGCTCGATGACCGGTATTTTTATGACAAATGTTTCGGCAAAGTATAAAAAAGATAAGGTTAGCTGGGATAATTCGATCGACCTACGTTATGGCTTTTTAAAAGAAGAAGGGAACGATTTGCAAAAATCGGATGACAATATCGATTTAAATACAAAGTTTGGTCTTGAGGCAAAAGATAAATGTTATTACTCGGCTTACGGAAATTTTAAATCGCAATTTGCATCTGGTTACAGTTATCCAAATACCGACGATGTAATTTCGAAATTTATGGCACCGGCGTATATCAATATTGGACTAGGGATGGACTACAAAACCAAAGATTTTTCGATGGTAGTGTCGCCGGTAACCGGCAAATTTACTTTCGTATCCGATGATGTTTTGGCAGCCGAGGGTGCTTTCGGAGTTGAACCAGGCAAGAATGCACGAAGTGAAATGGGTGCCGCGATCAAACTCGATTTTAAAAAGGAAGTAGTAGAGAATGTTACTTTTCAGACCAAACTCGATCTGTTCTCCAACTATTTTCATAATCCGCAAAATATAGATGTCGACTGGAATGTATTGATTAACATGAAAGTGAATAGTTTCCTTTCGGCTAATTTGGTTACCCGTTTAATCTACGACGATGATGTAAAAATTTTGGATGAAGAAACTGATACTAGTGCACCTCGTGTACAATTTATGGAAATGTTTGGTGCGGGTTTGACTTTTAAATTTTAGGCACTTTACATTCTTTCATTGAGTAAACAAAAGAACCGTTCTCTTAAATAAAGAACAGTTCTTTTGTTGAGATAATTTTTAATCGTCTACCAGTTCTTCCACATCGTCGCTCGAAGGTGTAATAATTACGCTGTCCGATGTTAAAAGCAGATCGTCTAACTTTACATTTTTGCGTGCTGCTTTTACAATTATTCCAATCACAAATTTTAGTGCAATAAACTCCATTTGTTCGGGAATAAAAGGAATGTCAATTTTGTCGTTGGCCAGTTTTGTTAAGCGCCGAACCAATCGTTTTGCTTCCCGGTTATCAATGCCTCTGTCGGTACTACGAATTAAATCGTAGAACTCATTTGGAAGGTTATCGTAAAGAAAATTGTCGATTTGAAGTACAATTTTAATGAGGATCTTTTCTTCGCGTGTTTCATTAATAATCGGAACATTAATTTTTTTGTTTAAGCGGGTTGCAAGTTCCTTGATCTCTTCGGTGGTCATTTTGGTTCTTTTCTCAGGCGGAGCATAATACTCGGCTAATAATACTTTGAATTGATCGGTTGTTAATTCTGCTACTGTTGCCATTTTAATTTAATTTTAGATTTATAAATTTGAAAATGTTTGAATTAATTTGTGTTGTACAAATTATTTGAAACGATTTTATGCCTGAAATAGTGATTCCAATAAATCGCGTGTTTCGGCGTTGTATATTCCGTTAATTTCCAGATTTGGTTTCCTGGTTTGTAGTTCTTTTACTCCCTTTTCGGTGTTTTTACCAAAGTCGCCATCGGAAGTGCCGACGTTTATATTTTGCAATTTTAATGCATTTTGTAAAGCAACTACGGCTTTTCCTTTACTCCCCTTTTGAAGCACCGGACTTGGAATTGTAGTTTTTGCGGTTTCTGCCAATCGCTGGTAGGAGAGAACCTGAGCCGTTCGATAAGCCGAAACAGAAACGCGGTTTCCCTGGTTTCCGCCCAAACAATACACCCTTTTTTTATCCATCGAAAAGCCAAGGAAAAAACCAACATGTCCTTTCCACGATTGTACACTTTCGCGCCAAAAAACTACTACATCGCCGGGTTCGGGCGAAAGAACTTTGGTACCAACATTTAACCACGAACGCGCGTTGGGTTTTTTCGAATGTTGTAACCCAGCTTTTATAGCCACCCAATTGACAAATGTACTGCACCAGGCAATTTCGTCGTTGTTGATTCCTGAAATGCCCGATTCAGTGGCGTATTTAACAACTTCAGGATTGTTTTCTGTTCCTACAATTTCCTCAGTTCCTAATTCATTAAATGCAATTTTTAAAAGTTGTTCCATAATTTAATCTTTAGAAATTAATATTATTTATTTCATTTTTTAGCTCTCGCTCTTCTCCCTCTATCCGTTGGTTAACATACAGGAAATAGGAGTCTTGATCAAAAAAACTCCGGGTTTATCAAAAAAAGGATTGGGTGGATACGGTATCTGATAATTCGATCAATCCCTTAAAAAACGTTTCGGATTGTCGCTGGCAATGGTATCAAAATCAAGGCCAAAAGCAGTTTTAAAATCGTCGAAATATTGTTCCATTGTGGGGCCAAAAAACTGTGCTAAAAAGAAGTCGGAACCATACAAAATCTTCGACTTTTCGTAATCGCTTAATTTGTTGTAAAAATTGTTTTTAAAAACCACAAGTGGATCTTTTATCGAAAAAGAAAGCTGGTTGTTTCCCGGTATTTGTAACAGTGTACCTTCTGAAAAACACGATAAATCGGTGTAGGCATTTGGATACTTTGGATTTTTCACCAAATCGAAAATACCTTTTGCCCAATTGTCTGTTAATCCGGCGTAATAAAGTGCATTCCACACCTCGGCGCGTTCCGACAAAAGCAGATTTTCGTTCAATACCATTTTCTTTCCTTT
>JBNKOT010000472.1:0-9473 GCA_050294855.1 Draconibacterium sp.
AAGTGTACGCAATCCTCTATTGGTTAGTAATTTTCTTTTTGCAACACTCAACACCAGTTTTTGCTGTTCTTTCGAAAGCGGTGTAAAATCCATTGCTGCTGCAATAATCATATTCGGACGAACCGACCAATCGGGAATTCCATTTCTTACTGTGTCGGCCAAATGTTCGTGCCCTTCGTTCCAAAAGGTGTTATTAAATGCTGTTCCTACTTTTTTTACCATGCCCCGCCATTTTTCGATAAACGGTTCATCACCCACCATGTCGGCAATTTCGAGTGCAAAACAAATGGCATTAAACCAGAGTGCGTTTATTTCAACGGCAATTCCATCGCGCTGAACCACCGGAATTCCGTTTACGTAGGAATTCATCCAGGTAAGTGCAATTCTTTCTTTTTCAGCCAGTACCAGCCCGTCTTTTGTCAGCGAAATTCCAGAAGTTTTCGAGGCTCCAAAAGAATTTAGAATTTCTTTTATCGAATCGCCGTAATTTCTCCAGATTTCGCGTGGTTTCTGATAGCCTTTAAAATATTGCTGTACAGTCCAGATAAACCACAAGGAAGTATCTGCGGCGTGAAAAGCCGGATTCACAGTGTTTATATCTTCTGGGAATTGTCCGTTCTTTAAATGCTTTTGATACGTGTTCAGAACTTTTTTATAAAGTGAAATATCTTTCAATGCTATCGAAATTCCGGGTAGCGAAACAAAGGCTTGCCGCGAGTTGCTGTTGTACCATGGAAAACCGGCGATAATATCGGTTTCGGTTTTATTTTGCATGATAAATTGTCCGGCTGCATTTTTCAGCGATCCGGTCATAGTAATCCGCTCGTTTCTTTTTTTAAGTTCTTTGGTGAAGCGCTGTTTAAGTGAAACCGGTCGTGTTTCTTTTATCCCGGCTGCAAAAATTATCGATTCGCCTTTTTTTATTGGTATTTCGAAATAACCCGGCACCATTAAATCTTCGAGATAATCGTATCCACGGTTTAGCTCTTTCAAATATTCGATGTTATAATACCAGTCGGGAGCCGGCACAAACTCTGGTTTTTTATTGAATTGCATAAAAAGATCGGGGAAACCCTCATACATTTTTAAGCTCACTCCGTTAAGTGCATTTTTGTATTTTGTATTGGCAAACATATTTGCCTTGCTCAATTGATGAATGTTCCGGAAAGCTAAAAAGGGTTTAAACCGCAATTTTGTGGGCAGCGTGGCTTTTTGGAGTGTATAACGAATAATTACCTGTTCCTCGTTTTCAACCAAAAGTCGTTCTTTTGTTAAAACTACACCGCCAACCCGATAGGTAATTTTTGGAATTTTACCGAATGTAATATCACGAATGTATTTATGACCTCTGGGTTCGTAAGTTCCACCCTGATATCGGTGAATACCCAAGTTAAATTCAGCATTGTTTTGAATGACCGTTTCATCGAGCGATGAAAGTAAAACATATTTCCTTCCATCGAAATTAGATAAGGGACAAACCAGCAAGCCGTGATATTTTCTGGTATTACAACCATTCAAGGTAGTGCAACAATACGAACCGGCTCTGTTCGATCGCAGCAGTTCTTTATTTAAAGAATACTCAAGATTGATTAATTGTTCTTTGTCAAACTTAAGGTTGCTCATAATTCAATTCAAATTTGGGTAGACAAAATTTATTTCGATATTCAAATACTAAAATCCTCACTAAATTTAAGACAAGTTGTTTTGAATATCATTCTTTTGCTTGTTAATTTTATGTTTCTCTTTTTCTAAATGAACGAACGGATGTTTTTGTTCAATAGCTTCCAATAGTGACATTTGTTTTTGCAGAAAAAGTAAATGTTCTTTTGTGTATTTATTAAATGGACGGTGATTAATTGCTGCATTTAATTTTTGAATTTCTTTCGCCAGTTTACGACTGTTTTTGTCGATTAAAGCGGTTTCAAATTTCTGCCAGATGTGTTTTACCGAAACATCAGAGATATGGATCATATCTTCAGCGTAAAACCGGTAATCGCGCAATTCGTCCATCATAATTTCGTACGACGGAAAGTAAGCACAATTCTTTTTCGATGTGTTTATTATTTCATCAGCTGCCAACAATAAAATTGATTTACTTCGCTGATTTTCAATTGCTCCGTCTTTCCAGTGGCGGATGGGACTTACCGTAAAAATCACTTTTACTCTTGGATTGATGTGCCACAATCTGTCGAATAATTTTGTATAAACCGATACAATTTCATCGACCGACAAACGTATTCTTTCAAATTTATTTGCCGGTATTTTATGACAATTGGAAACCGTTTTTCCGGTTTCGATCAGTCGATAAATCCAGGCAGTTCCAAAAGTGAGAAACAAAAAATCGGCTTGTTTTAAAAAAGCAGCCGACAATTTTAAACGACCATTAATGTTATGAAGTGTTTGTTTTATGTGTGGCGATGAAAATTTTCCGTGATGCGAAAAACTATGCCACAGCCCGTTTTCGAGAAACAGATCTTTTTCAGTAAACTCCTTTTCGTCCAGTAACAGTTGAATTCCGTTGGCCACCGAAACCGGGTTGTAAAGAATTCCAAACGGATTAATATCGACATCGTATTTTAAATCCGCCATTTTATTCCCCACATTTTCGGTAAAACACGAACCCAAAAACACATTCTTTTTGGCGTACCCCGTTTCCCATTCAAAATGTGGAATTTCAACAGTCGTCTGGAATTTTAAGTGCGCCATTTATTTCACTTTTGGAATATCTATTTTCTTTAAAACCAATGCAGTGCGCGCAGGCAAATACATTTTTAAATAATGCTGACTAGTAACTCCAGCACTTGGCAAGGTATAATAGCTAATGTTTTCGTCAACCAAATCCTGTCCGCCAAATCTTCCTGAGTCGGTGTTTAATACAATTTTATATTTCCCGGCTCCCAGCGGAATGCCATATTCGGTAAACGACTGTGTTGGGTTAAAGTTGAAAACAAACAAAAACAATCCTCGATGAAAAGCGAGAACTTTATCCGGTTTATTCTCAAAAACAAAATCAACCGACGGAATGGTCAGCAATTTGTTTTCGTTGATCAAACCAATCATTTCTTTGTCGAAATCGTAAAGCCAATGAAATTTTAATTCAGGGTCTTCAGAAATGCTCCAGATTCTTCGAGCATGTTTATACGACCAGCCGTTTCCTTCCCTCGGAAAATCGATCCATTCGGGATGCCCAAATTCATTTCCCATAAAATTAAGATAAGCACCACCAGCTGTTGAAGCCGTGGCCAGTCGTATCATTTTGTGCAATGTAATTCCGCGATCGACCGTTAAATTTGGCTGATCTTTACGCATACTAAAATACATCTCCTTGTCGATTAAACGGAAAATTATGGTTTTGTCGCCTACTAGTGCCTGATCGTGTGATTCGGCATAACTCACCACTTTTTCGTCGAGGCGTTTCGAAGTAAGCTGGTAAAAAATATCGCCCACCTGCCACTCGTCGTCCGATTTTTCTTTGATGGTTTTTATCCAGAAATCGGGCACTCCCATCGCCATTCGATAATCGAACCCAAGTCCTCCTTTTTCAACCGAAACCGCCAAGCCGGGCATTCCACTCATGTCTTCGGCTATCGAAATCGAGTGCGGATTAACCTGTTTCATTAGTTTATTGGCCAGGCGGAAATACGTAGTTGCTTCGATATCTACTCCACTATTAAAATAATCGTCGTACGAAGTAAAAGCCCGTTCCAAACCATGGTCGAAATACAACATACTTGTTACCCCGTCGAAACGATATCCATCGAATTTAAACTCTTCGAGCCAGTATTTTATATTCGATAAAAGAAAGTGTAAAACTTCATTTTTACCGTAATTAAAACAGTACGAATCCCAAGCAGGATGATTTCCTTTTGCACCTTCATGAAAAAACTGAAAGCGCGTTCCGTCGAAATTTCCCAAACCTTCCAATTCGTTTTTAACCGCATGCGAATGAACCAAATCCATAATTACCGAAATTCCCATTTCGTGAGCTGCATCAATTAACTCCTTTAATTCTTCGGGGGTACCAAAACGCGAGCTGGGCGCAAAAAAACTGGATATATGATAACCAAAGCTTCCATAATACGGATGTTCTGGAATGGCCATTAATTGAATGGTGTTGTAACCATTTGCTTTTATCCGAGGCAACATTTTCTCCCGAAATTCGATGTACGTGTGTACTCGTTCTTCTTCGCCTGCCATCCCGATGTGAGCTTCGTAAATTAAGGCGGGCTCGTTTTCGCGCTGAAAATCCGGATTTTTCCATTGGTACGGATTTTCCGGTGCCCAAACCTGCGCATTAAAAATATGGGTGTTCGAATCCTGAACAACACGGTTAGCCCACGCCGGAATACGTTTCCCATGATTGATGGCCCAATGCACCGACAAAGCATACAAATCGTGGTGATGAAGCTGATCCTTTTGCAGTTTCAATTCCCAAACTCCATGATCCAATCGGGTGAATAAATATTCCTTTTGTTCTTTCCAATCGTTAAAAGTACCTACCAGATAAATAAAAGTTGCATTGGGTGCCCATTCGCGAACTACCCAACCTTCAGCAGTTTTATGTAGTCCAAAAAACAGATGCCCCGAAGCAAAATCGGATAATGTCTGATCGCCTGTTAGCTCCAGTTCTTTTTCATCCGCTTTTTTAATCCGATCTTCAATTACTGCAGCAAATGGCTCGAGCCACTTATCGTCTTGTACCAGTTTTGGCAGTTTTTTAACCATAGTTATAATTATTCATTTTCTAATGTAAAGCACGCAATCGTACTCCATCTTCCGCTTTTTTTATAAAGATAAATATTCATGGATGAACTTGTCTTCCTTTTCAAAAAAAATATCGAATCCGTTCAAAATATTAAAACAGAAAAAAGAGGAATGAACTTTTTATGGATTAAATAAATTAACTGTGAGAGAGTTATATTGCAAATTGGTTTTAGCTCATCTCATAAGATAAAACGATTTTATTGAATTATTCTAATTTCATAGTTGCGGCGCATGCAAAGTCTGATTTTAACACAACCGATTCATTGCTCCTTTTTTCTGAATTAAAAAGACCCGGTGTGGCACTCTTGTTTATCGACGATCTGCTTTGCAACGGTCTGAATTATTGCGCACTTTTAGTGCTTTGGTTAAATTCGAAAAAGGCGCAACACACTTTAATCAAGCGAATGGAAATAAGTTCTTCTCCACCGGAAATTTACACTGATCCAATAAAACAACTGCGATTAACCTTTATCCTGAAAATAAAAAACCATGACCGAGGGGAGGTCATGGTTCATACTTTAATTATTTTTATCTAAATTGTTAATTTAAAACTGAATTATTAAAAACAATTATCGTACCACCTTCCGCATTTTTCTAAGAACTTTTTAAGTTGTACAATTGTTTTTTTGAAAAACTGTGATTGATCTAACGAGCCATGACTAAGAAAACCTTAAGACACAGTTGAATGATTATGGCGTGTTTCAAGGGTTACAAAAAAATAAACAATAATAAACAGATGGGAAAAACCGGATTTACAACTACTGCTTTAAATGTGCCTTTTTCGAAAGAAGATCCACACAAATCGTTACAAATGCCGCTTTACGAATCGGTAGCTTACGAATTCGATTCGGCCGAACAAATCGAAGCCAATTTCAAAGGCGATTACATTGCGCATGTTTATTCGCGCGCATCGAGCCCAACGGTCGAATATTTCGAATTAAAGTTAAAAACACTGACCGGTAGCAATGCAGTTATAGCCATGAGTTCTGGAATGGCAGCCATTTCAACAACAATTTTAGCACTAACAAAAGCGGGAGACAATATTATTTCGGGGAATCGACTTTTTGGTCATTCTTATTCTTTGTTCAAACAAACGCTTGCAGAATTTGGGTTGGAAACACGGTTTTCGAATTTGAGATCGAAATCAGAAATCGAAGCTTTGATCGATAAAAATACCCGGGCCATTTATTTCGAAACAATTACCAATCCGCAACTCGAAATTGCAGACATCGAAATGCTCGCCGCAGTGGCGAAAAAACACAATATTATTTTAATTGCCGACAGTACCATCTCTCCACCCAATGTATTCCGGGCCGGTGATTTTGGGATAAATATCGAAGTTATTTCTACCACAAAATACATTTCGGGAGGAGCCACATCGTTTGGCGGAGCAATTATAGATCACGGAAATTTCGATTGGCCCAAAAACCCCAATCTTACCAAGTATACCGAGAAGTTCAAACAAAATGCATTTATCGCCAAAGTGCGAAAAAATATTTACCGAAATACAGGCGGAAGTATGGCACCGCAAACGGCAAAATTTCAGATACAGGGATTGGATATTTTGGAAATTCGGGTTGAAAAATGTTACCAGAATTGTTTGGAACTGTGCCATTTTTTTGAAGCTCATCCAGAAGTAAAAAGTGTGGGTTACCCGGGATTAAAATCGGCTGCACAATATAATTTGGCGGAAAAATATTTTAATGGTATTCCGGGAACGATAATGACTTTTGACCTGGAATCGAAAGACGCTTGTTTTGCTTTTATGAATAAACTACGAATCATTCGTCGGGCAACCAATCTAAACGACAATAAAACCTTAATCATTCATCCCTACTCTACGATTTATGCCGAATTTTCGGAAGAAGAAAGAGCAGAAGCCGGAATCAGAAATACGATGATGCGACTTTCGGTGGGCATTGAAAATGTGCGGGATTTGATTGCGGATATTGAGCAGGCACTGGATTGATCGTTCATCTTTTGAATTTAATTTCAGAGGCAAATAATACTAAATATTGAGCAGGTGACGGAAAGTCACCAGCTCAATATCCTAAAAAGTGTCACCATTCAATTTAAAAATCGGTTCAACGGCGGCCTGTTTACTGTTGAATTATTTTCGCGAGTTGACTTCTATTACCGCCTCACCCAAACAAATTTTACCTTCGCTGGTAATACCTTCAACAATTACGATTTGTGGCCCGGTTTCGTTTGAGGTATAAAAAGAAATTTCTGTTGCCCTGTTCTTAACCGATAATTTCGGATTCCAATACAATGTTGTTCTGAAATCTTTTTCTGATGCCTCTTTATTTTCGGGAAAATATTGAGGTGAATAAAAATCTCTGTTTGCCGCGTACCCGACTATTTGTTTTTCTATAATTCCTTTTGCCGTTTTATTGCTCGTCCTGTTTTCGACGTTTTTAGTATAAATAGCTATTACTCCGTTTGCGCCGTTCGCACCAAATGTAGCCAGATTTTGCGGCGATTTCAGAATTTCAATTTTATCGACATCATTTAATGGAATCGATTTAACTGTTTCGATCAGTCGATCGTCTGATTTTTCGACGCTGCCCGGCGAATTGGTTTGCGAAATATCGGACGGCAATTCAAAATTGATATTCGACACCAAAGGAACTCCGTCGATGAGAAACAAAGGAGCAGAGGTGCTATTAAACGTTGAAGTTCCGCGTATTCGCACACTGTTGTCTTGCACATCAACACCCGGTACTTTTCCGGCAAGATAATCGATAACATTGGCAAACGACTGTTCATTTTCCGGAACTTCGAGCACAAAATCTGCCGACTCGTATAACCTGAAATATCGATCGTCAATCCTAGTTTCTGCTTTCCTTTTTTTGGGTCGATACTGCCGGTTCTTCAAATAATCGTTGTATTTAATTTTTTGGATTTCCGAAGAAATAGGCTGATCCTGATTTAAAATACCGAGATTTTTTTCGGAAGTTGGAGCTGCCGGGAAAAGAGAAGAAATTGTGATTTCTGCATTCTGATTTCCTCTAGCGTTTTTTGCCTGAACATGAATTTGTGCGGTGTCGGAAAACAACAATCCGGGGAAAACAAATTGCCCCAGATCGTCGGTTGTATTGGTTAAAAATGCCATCTCTGTGCTTTTTTGAATCACCAGCGTAATTTCACTTTCGGAAAGTGGTTTTTCGGTAAGACTTGAAATGGCCACTCCTTTTAAATCGATTCCGGCTTTTTGTTGAAACGCCAGTTTTTTTGTTTTTTCGGGAATCGAATTCCAGTTGTATGAACTCCATCCGTTGGTGAGCATCAGCAGTTTTAATTTTGCTTCGGAACTAATTCCGTTGTTCATAAAAAACTCCGCCGAAGGTTCGTAAAAGTGGTTTAATTCCGAGTCGATTAAAAGATAGGAAAGGATATTTTGCGTTTTCCCGTTTTCGCCAAACCCCGATTTGTTAAGCACCGAAATCGAAAGATTGGAAACCTCATCGGGCTGAAGAGTTGCTGAATTTTTAATCGAAAGCTGCACTTCGGAAAGTAGATTGTAATTTTCTTTATCAGCTTGAATATCGATTTGGTTGATTTCGAAATTTTTGGAAAATAACAAGCACTCCGAAACGGGTTTTA
The DNA here is from genome assembly GCA_050294855.1 of Draconibacterium sp. Classification (GTDB taxonomy): domain Bacteria; phylum Bacteroidota; class Bacteroidia; order Bacteroidales; family Prolixibacteraceae; genus Draconibacterium. The sequence goes on from JBNKOT010000472.1 coordinate 8,371, forward strand.
AATCGTCGGATAATAAAACCAGTCGATTAATTCCGGCTTTTAAAATCTGACTGTCGTATTTCAAAACCTGATTAATTCCTTCCATTTTAAAAGGTTGATAAAAAAGCACTTCACCCCGGTACATGTTTACCAGGTAAAATGTTTTATCAACAAATGCTTCGGTGTTACTCGCAATGTTTACAATTACTTCGTTGCTCGTATGATTGACCAATTGAATTTTCAGGCTTTCCTGAACCGGCTGACAATTGTATTGAAACGAAGGAAATCCGTTAATAGTGGCAGCATACGATTTACCGGGTTCGGGTGTAATAAAAAAAAGTCCCATTCCTTTGTAATCGGTTTTAAAGCTTGCAACCGTTTTTCCCTTTTCATCTTTTACCGTTCCGCTCACGTCAACACCCTTACCTTCTTTATTCACGGCTTTAAATGCCACCAGGTTTGTTATACCTTCCAAAAGCAATCCACCTTCAGGAAAAAAAGAAACATCGGCCACCAAAGCAGCCGCTCTGTTTGAAGAAGTGGTGCGCGAAGCCGTTGATCTTCGGGAAACAGAAAGCGCTTTCTGAAACCAAACATCGCTGCTAAAATTTAATAAATAATCGGTGTAGGCCTGCAACTGATAATTGCCCGGATTCATCAATTCTGGAAGAGCAAGATTACCAAACGCCTCGCCATTGTTGGTCAGTAAAATGGTTTGTAAAACCGAATTGCTGTTTTTATCAAAAAGATTGATGTAAATATTTTCGGCGCCCGGAATCAATTTCCCCGAACGGCTGTCGATCAAATAAACTTTAAACCAAATGGTATCGTTCTGAAAATAATGTTCGGCATCGAGATGAAGATAGATTTTCTCGACGGGTACTTTTTCATTCGTTTCAATCCAGTTGTCAATATTTTGAGCCGACGTAAAAACACTGCATAAAATAAAAGAAACAATCAACAGTTTTAGTTTTGCTGGCATAATGTCTTATTTTGAATGAATAAGATACAAAGAATCTGCAGTTTAGCTGCAATATTAATATGACCGTTAACTTTACTTTTTCCCTGAATAGTTTTCGTGTAAAACTTCAAAAAGCCGATTGATCCGACTCACTTTAGTATCG
>JBNKOT010000473.1:0-4060 GCA_050294855.1 Draconibacterium sp.
TTTACCTTTTCAACATTTGTCATCACACTTTTTGGAGAGATCATTCCCCAGGCCTATTTTTCGCGCAATTCGTTAAAAATGGCTTCGCTTCTGGCACCGGTTTTACGCATTTACCAACTTATTTTATATCCCTTTGCCAAACCAAGCGCAATGCTTCTCGATGCATGGCTGGGGAAAGAAGCAATTCAATATTTTGCCGAAAAAAACATCATTCTTTTATTAAAAAAACACATCGAAGGTTCGAATAACGAAATCGATTTTATTGAAGGTACCGGAGCAATCAATTTTTTATCGCTCGACGATGTTTTGGTTTCCGACGAAGGAGAAACCATTAACACAGAAAGTATTATTCCGCTTTCAATGAAAAACGGGAAACATGTTTATCCTGATTTTAAAGGGGAAGTTGAAGATGAATTTATTCAACAAATAAATCGGTCGGACAAAAAGTGGATCATTTTTACCAGCCCCGATGGAACTCCGGTTTCGGTAATGGACGCCGATGGATTTATTCGTTCTGTGTTGTTTTGTGAGCACTGCCCCGGAATCGATAAATTTTGTCATCAGCCACTTATTGTGAGCGACGAAAACATCGATATGGGAAAGGTTATTCTCGATATGCGCAGTAACTTTCATGAAAACGAAGATATTCCAATCGAAAAAGATATCGTGCTTTTCTGGACACCCAAAGTGAAAAAAATAATTACCGGGGCAGATATTTTAGGCCGCTTGTTAACTGGCATTTAATCGAATACAACTCTTTTGTTGAAGTCTGATTAAATTGAAAAAATGCTTCATCAAAAAATAGTGCAGCTAAAACAATTCCCTTTTTTTGTTGTTGGAAAAATGACTCAATTATTATTTTTGTACGAAATGGAATAAGAATGTAATACGCAAAAAACCTTTCCCAAATTATAAATTGCTGTTAGAAAAATGGAAACAATAAAGAAATTTTTAGAATTAGAATTGATCGACATTGCAGACTACACAATAAAAGTATACACCCTTGCTGTTGTCGCTCTCATTATAATCGTTACAAAAGCCATACTTTGGCTAATTAAAAAATCGTTGTACCGCCAAAACAAATTGAAAAAAATAGATCCCGGAAATACTTATGCACTTTTCCAGATTATTAAATACATTATTTGGGTAATTGCAATCGCATTTATTCTTGAAACGGTGGAAATAAAAGTTACCGTAATTCTAGCCGGTTCGGCTGCGCTTTTAGTTGGTGTTGGACTCGGACTACAACAAACCTTTAACGATATCATTTCCGGAGTAATATTACTTTCCGAAAGATCGATAAAAATCGACGATGTGTTGGAAATTGACGGCGATGTGGTTCGAATTCAGGAAATTGGTTTACGTACTTCGAAAGGATTAAACCGCGACGATATTTCCATTATTATTCCAAACTCTTTGATTACAACCAACAAAGTAATCAACTGGAGTCATCAGTCGAAAAAAACACGTTTTAGAATTGAAGTGGGTGTGGCATATGGTAGCAACGTAGAACAGGTTTTAAAAATACTCGAAGAAAGTGCTTTTGCACATCCCGACATTTCAAGTCGTGAACTTATTGAAGCACGTTTGTCTAATTTCGGAAATTCATCGCTCGATTTTCAGGTGCTCTTTTTTACCAAAAACATTTTTAGAATCATGAAAATGAAAAGTGATATCCGCAGAATTATCTATCAAAAATTTGCCGAAAACAACATCACCATTCCTTTCCCACAAATGGATTTACATGTTAAATCAAATGAAACCGGACTGGGAATAGAAAAATAAATCCGATTAACTCAGGCTGAGGATTTGTACTTCGGATACAAGGAATAATTATGGATAATAGCATAAACATTTCCAGCTTTTAAGCCAGTCTTTAAATTTGTATCTTAGCCTGCCAAATTCGAAAATGAGATCATGAAAAAAATATTCCTATTCCTGCTTGTTGCTCAACTTTTTGGCTTCACTTCATGTAAACAAGAAACAAAAAATAAACTTCCGCGAATTGCCATTGCCGGATTGGCGATTGAATCGAGTACTTTTTCGCCGGCGCAATCCGATATTGAAGCTTTTCGAACACGAAGAGGCGATGCAGTTTTTAGCTACTATCCTTTTTTATCTCCCGACTCGCTCGACAGAAAAAGAGCAACCTGGATTCCAACTTTGCGCGGACATGCAATTCCCGGAGGTATTGTAACACGCGATGCATACGAATCGTTGGTAAACGAAACGCTCGATTCGCTAAAAAAGAACGGTCCGTACGACGGTTTATTTTTTGATATTCACGGTGCAATGAGCGTAGTTGGACTCGACGATCCGGAAGGAGATTTTATCATCCGTATTCGCGAAGTAATTGGGAAAGAATGTATTATTTCCACTTCGATGGATTTACATGGCAACGTTACCAAACGTCTGGCACAAAACACCGATTTAATTACCTGTTATCGTTTGGCACCGCACGAAGACGCCATCAAATCGAAAAAACGAGCCCTTGATAATTTGCTCGAAAGAATTGAAAACGGCAAAGGAAAACCGGCCTACAAAGCCTACATTCCGATACCTATTCTATTACCCGGAGAAAAAACAAGTACCCGCATTGAACCCGGAAAAAGCTTATATGCACAGGTTGCACCCGCTGCTGCCCGGGAAGGTGTGATTGATGCAGCCATCTGGATTGGTTATGCCTGGGCCGATGCTCCCCGAAATCATGGCGTGGTAATGGTTACAGGCGACGATAAAGAAGCAGTAAGTCAAGCAGCTGAAGAATTGGCCGAAAGTTTCTGGGCTGTACGCGAACAATTTGAATTTGTGGCTCCGGTTGCATCGCTCGAAGAAAGTTTGAACATGGCCGTTTCAAGCAAAACACATCCGTTTATTATCAGCGACATGGGCGACAATCCGACTGCCGGTGGTGCCGGCGATGTAACCTGGACTATCTCAAAAATTCTTGAACGCCCCGAGTTTAAAACTTCAAAAGGTCCTTCGTTAATTTATGCCTCGATTCCGGGACCCGACTTTGTTGAAAAGGCGATAAAAATAGGTGTGGGCGGTAAAATTGATGCCACGGCCGGTGCTAAAGTCGATGCTCGTTTTGCACCTCCTGTTCGTTTAAAAGGAACAATCGAAAATATAAAACATGGCGACCCGAATGCCGAAACCGAAGTGCTTATTAAAGTGGGAAGTGTTCACGTTATTGTTACCAAAAAACGGAAACCTTATCATTACGAAAAAGATTTTACCAACCTTGGACTCAATCCACGCCAAACCGATATTGTAGTGGTAAAAATCGGTTACCTCGTACCCGAATTATACAACATGCGCTCTGGGTGGATTATGGCACAAACACCGGGAGGAGTCGATCAGGACCTGGAACGACTGGGTTATAAAAGGATCAAACGCCCCATGTTTCCCCTTGATAAAAACATGGAACATCCGGATTTAAAAGCACAACTGATTCCTGCTTCTGATGAAATGAATTAAGCAGTAAAAAAATGCTCCCCGCCATTTACGTAGAGCATTTTCTTTTTACAGCTCGAAGGAATAAATACAGTTTTTAGTGGTGTCCTTCGTATTTAAACGAGACTTTAATTTTTGCCCTGTAATACTGAACTTTTCCATCTTCTACATGCATGTCTAGTGTACAAACTTCAGCGATTCTCAAATCACGAATCGATTCTGAAGCCCGGATCACAGCATTCTCGGCTGCCTTTTCCCACGATACTTTACTGGTACCTACCAATTCAATAATTTTATACACACTTTCCGGCATAACTACCTCCTTTTTAATTGATTATTAATCTGAATCTAGTTATAAACTCTTACCGGGATTTATAAAAATGGTTTCAATATTATTGAGAATTTGTTAGCCTATTTTCGGCAATAAAAAATGCCGGCGTCAATGCTGCATTTCAACTTTTACGTGTATTAACCTGAGTTCGATTAAAATTAGCGAGCTCAAATTTCAGTAAATGATTGATTTACAATATAAATTTTTGAGACATAGCGAGCTATGGTGATAAAATTTAGAGCCGTAAATCGATTATTTAATGAAAAGCTATGA
>JBNKOT010000474.1:0-3135 GCA_050294855.1 Draconibacterium sp.
GTTGTTGCAACGTATAAACTGATGAAAGTGGGAGCGATGCCCGAACTTCGAAAATTGGAAGTGAGCAGAACCACAGAACAGCGCTTCCAGCAATTCTATCAGATTTTTCAGCAGAACAGCGCGAATAAACAACAAGCGCAACGAGCAATGGCACCGGAATTTTCCGACACCTACTGGTTTTATGTTTTTTTTAAGTAAAAGAGTGATGTTCGCTCAAGAAATTTTGTGGATGGAAATTTTTGGTCTAGGCTTGTAACAAAAAGATTAGAAATATTCCCAAAATGTTTATTTTCTAATTAACGTATTTCAGCCAAAAATTTTGCTGCTTTGGCGGAACCCAGTTTTTTTGCCATCAACAGATTTTCTTTTGCTTTCTTTTTCAATCCGGTTTCCCACTGAGCTTTCCCCAGCATAAAAAACAACTCGCTATCTTGCGTAGTAATTTTAACTGCTTCGCTTAAATCCTCAATTGCACCGTAATAATCTTCTAAGTAAAACCTTGCCTCGCCACGAATGGTACTCACCGGATTCCGGCTTGAGTTCTTAAGTCCCAGGCCAATTGCTTTTGTAATGGCAAGTTCTGCATCTTTCCAGTTTTTAAGTGAATAATTGGCAAGTCCAAGATAATAATAGGTTAAATCATCTTCCTGATAGAGTTCGACTGCTTTTTCGAGCGACCGGACCGCATTGCTAAATTGATTGGAGCGCAGGTAGGCTACACCAATATATGCGTATGGTGTAAACGAAGTAGGTGCTAATTCTGATGCTTTGCTAAGGTCGTTAATTACATCATTATACTTTCCCAATTTTAAATAAGCCAGCCCGCGGTACGTATAATAATCTGAATGCTCCTGAATTTCTAACGCCTTGTTAAAGTCTAAAATCGATTTTAATATGTCGTCCTTAATAAACGAAATGTAGCCTCTTTTGAAATAAGCTTCTGCTTGTTTTGGGAATTTTTTCACGGCTTTATCGAAAGCTTTGTAGGCACCTTCAATGTCGCCTTCCTTTTCTTTTATTTCTCCGGTTCTGATAATAAAGTCGTTCTCTCCTATAAATATAGGATTGATTTTTAGGTTACTGTTGTACTCAGTATTAACAAATTCGGGAATGTTGTTGGCGTATTTTTCAAACGAAAAATTTTCGAGATAAACGGGTGGGGCTGCTTCTCCTTTTTCGTTGATGTGGGTTAAAAAAAGTTGGGTATATGGTCCCATCGCTTTAGTTGAAAAAACGAGCCACTTGCTGTTTGGCGACCACGAATGCCATGAGTTCATATTATTTGTATTGCTTTGCATAGCTTTGGTTTCGCCGTCAGGCAACGATTTAATCATCAGTTTGCTGTCTTTCTGAAGCAACATAAAACTTTCCGCCTGGCAAAAAGCCAGCCATTTTCCGTCGGGCGATATTTTAGGAAAATAATTGCTTAACCCGTTATGAGAAGCTCCTTCAACCGGGATTGCTTTGCCGCCTGTGCCATTATTAAAAGGGATTTTGTAGATGTCAAATTTCATAAGCGAATCGCGGCTTAGGTAGCTTTGTTCAAATTTTTTATAACGTACAATATCCTCACCTTTTGGAGTTGAACCATTGTGTAATGCACTTTCTTCGAAATGTTTGGCGAGGGCTCGTGTAAAGTAGATCTCTTCACCATCGGGCGACCAGATTGGATTACTCTGAATTAACATAGTATCGTTGGCTCCTTCCAGTTCAAAATACTCCTCTTTAAGCCGGTCGTAAATCACTAAAATTCCTTTTACCGGGAAAAACAACTGAGAATATTCCATATCATCCCGGTCGACAAAAATTTCGCAATCTTTTAAAGTACTTACTACGTAACGACCGTTTGGCGAAATCTGCGATAAAAGTCCGTAAGTAAATTTGCCTTCCTGTGCATCGCTCCAGTGAATAAGGCTATCTTGGCTAAAATTTGTTTCTTCATCTAAAGAGCAAATAGTGTAGGCTCCTTTATCGTTGCGGGCATCAACATCCATCGCAATTGTCGATCCGTTTGGAGTAAACGAATGGCAGTTGGCACAAACCGGAATATTTTCGAGTACAACGTGGGGTTTGGTTTCGTTTTTTATTTCACCAAAATGCCAGCGTATTTTTTTTAGGTTTTCGCGGGCAAATTTAAAGGGAAGGGGAACAGATCTGAAAAAGATTGGCGCATCAACTTTATCGCTTGAAACTTGCAACGAAATTTGAGCTCCTTTTGTTTGCTCTTTTAGGTCAGATATTAAAACATCTATTTTTTCATCAGCTGCTGCTGCTTTCAAAATTTCCCACTGTGTTGCGGAAGGTCGCCATTCTTTTTTTGTAATATTTTTCTCTTTTAAGAGAACCGACCCAGCTTTCGAAATTACGATCTGAAACTTTGTATTTCTATCGTTTTCTACTTCCCATCGAAAGGTAGGAGCAATAATATCAGCCGGAAAAACAGCATTGTTGAATGGATATGTAATTGTAATGATCTGATCTCCACTTTGGATTTTGTTTTTGAAAACAAAAAATAATAAAACAACAATGGCCAAAACGGATGCAGCTAGTATCTGATTTTTTTTCATGTTAGGTTTAAGCTTAATTACCGCAGTAAGATATAAACAACAATCTTGTGTGCTTCTTGTTAACTTAATTATTTAAGCTTTTTCGTTTTTAAAGAGCAACATAAAAAGCAGAAGCAAAGTAATTGACGAAATTGTTGTTATTCCCCAGATTGCATCCCAGTTATAACCAAATTCATCTTTATAAAAATGAATAATTTCGCTGCTGATAAAATTGCCAACTAATAAACCGGCTCCAAAAGTTACCAGAAAAATAAATCCTTGTGCTTGCGATTTTAATTGAGCAGGCGCTTTTTTATCGATATAAATTTGCCCACCCACGTAGAAAAAACCAAAAATTAAACCGTGCACCAAAATACCAATGTAAAACATCCAGCTTTGGTCGATCACTCCGCCGGTATAAAATGCGAGGTAACGAACGACCAGTGCAACCAAACCAAAGATCATGACTTTACGCAGCCCAAATTTTTTAATAGCGCCGGGTACTAAAAGTAAAAATCCCATTTCGGCTAAAACACCCCAGTTCATCGTAACCGAAATATACTTGGTTTTGATGTTTAACAGAAATTCA
>JBNKOT010000475.1:0-5288 GCA_050294855.1 Draconibacterium sp.
GATGTAACTTCCGATCCAATGTGGTTTGAATGTTCGTTAAAATTTAACAACACCGAATGGTACCATGTTGGCATTCGATATAAAGGAAATTCAAGTTTACGTTCAGCTTATCGATCAGGGAATAAAAAGCTTTCGTTTAAACTCGATTTTGATGAATTTGAAACTCTTTACCCGAATATAAAAGACCAACGATTTTACGGTTTCAAGCAGCTAAACTTAAATAATAACTTTGAGGATGCTTCGCTGATGCGCGAAAAAATTGGTGCCGACCTTTTCCGTCAATTTGGTTTAGCTTCGTCGGAAACTGCATTTTGCGTGGTTTATATCGACAACGGAACCGGACCTCAATATTACGGTGTTTATGCTTTGGTCGAGGAAGTGGATGATACCGTAATTAAAACGCAGTTCGCCAAAAGTTCGGGTAATTTGTATAAACCCGATGGCAGCGCTGCCACTTTTGCCAGTGGTACTTTTAATACGAGCGAGCTGGAGCTAAAAACAAATTTAGATTCTGCTAATTATTCCAATGCAAAAGCGTTGTATACTGTTTTGAACAGCTCGGAAAGAACAAATGATACAGAACATTGGAAGGCAAATCTTGAAGCTGTTTTTAATGTAGATGGTTTTTTAAAATGGCTGGCTGCAAATACCGTAATTCAAAACTGGGATACTTACGGACGAATGACACACAATTATTATTTGTACAATAATCCGGATAATAATTTATTAACCTGGATTCCCTGGGATAACAACGAAGCTTTTCAACAAGGGAAACAGGGAGGTGCATTAAGTCTGTCGTTGAGTGAAGTTGGAAGCAATTGGCCACTTATCAATTATCTTGTTTCGGTTGATGAATACAAACAAACTTACAAAACCTACTTACAGCAATTTTTTGATGAAGTATTTGTTCCTTCCAAGCTAACAAATACATACTCGACTTATTACGATTTATTAAAAGAATATGCATACACTGAAGAACCGGGTTGCACATTTTTACAAAACGATTCAGAATTTGACCAGGCTGTGGAAACATTAAAAACACATGTACAAACAAGAAATAATACAGTGAACGGTTATTTGAATTAAACTCAATTGTTCACACATTCAAAATTGGGAAGGCTTAGGTCTTCCCTTTTTTATTGGAATGAGAAACATTCATCCATAATAAATCCGGATTGGTTGATAAATTCCATTGATTAATTGATTGGTTTTTTAATCGGTATAGGAATGTCGTAGTTTTATTTACATTAAAAAAGTAAATATGAAAGTACATAATATCATTCTCGGAATTACGATTTTATTTTTCTTCGGAGCCTGTAGTCAGGAGGTAACAGAAATTATTGATGAACCCACAAATTATACTTATCAAATAGTAGAAACTGGAATAAAGGATTTTTACAACGATGATTCTATAATATCGGAGCCAAAATCGGGCGACGATTTTTACGGGCAGGATGCAAACTACCAAGGCAATCAGCCATCGTACACCGATAATGGAGATGGTACAATTTCCGATAAAGTTACCGGTTTAATGTGGGAACAATCTATGGGAGATAAAATTGCTTTCGATGAAGCCTTTACTAAAGCTGAAAATTCTACCTTGGGAGATTATTCCGATTGGCGGGTTCCAACAATCAAAGAATTGTATTCGCTCATTCAGTTTACAGGGCAGGTTAGCGAACAAACTGCTATTTCCTTTTTTATCGATACCAATTATTTCGATCAGCCCCTTGGAAATGTTTCGTTGGGTGAACGCGAAATTGATGCTCAAACCTGGTCGTCAACGGAATATGTTGGTAAAACCATGCATGCCGATGCGACAGTTTTTGGCGTAAATTTTATCGATGGAAGAATTAAAGGTTATCCAAAATACAAACCTTTTGATGGAACAGCCAATCTTATGTATTTCAGAATGGTTCGTGGAAATACGGAATATGGCAAGAATAATTTTATTGATAACAACGACGGGACAATCAGTGATTTGGCTACAGGTTTAATGTGGCAAAAAGCTGACGACGGAGTTTCAAAGGATTGGGCAGAATCGTTGTCGTATGCTGAAGCTCAGGATCTGGCGGGATACAGCGATTGGCGTCTTCCAAATGTAAAAGAGCTACAAAGTATAGTCGATTATTCAAGGTCGCCACAAACCACCGGAACTCCAGCTATCGACCCAATTTTTAAAACAACGGAAATAGAATATCCCGATGGAGTTTCGGGGCATTATCCATTTTTTTGGACAAGCACCACGCATGTTGAGGGTGCAAATCCATATGCAAATGCGGCTTATATTGCTTTTGGCGAAGGTCTGGGTAAAATGAATGGAAATATAATGGATGTGCATGGTGCAGGTTGTCAACGTAGTGATCCCAAAAGCGGAAATAAAGAAGATTACCCACAATATTGGGGACCACAGGGCGATTTACGTTATGTTTATAATTATGTGCGATGTGTACGAACTATCGACTAAATTCCCTTTAAGAAGAAACGAAATGAAGTTATTAAAATTAATAGTGATCGTGGGAATTGTATTAACTTCTTGTTCAAATAAAAAAGAAGTTAATGCTTCGAGTGAACAATCGCATGGGAAATTTGCAAAACCCAATCATTCAATTGTTTTTCCAAACGATAAAGTGAATAGGATTGACATAAAAATTGATGCTGAAAAATGGACTGAAATGCAAGCCGATTTAAAATCAAATGTGATTGAATCTATTCACAAAATGCCACCACCACAGCGAGTTCGTAATAAAGGGCATCAAATGGAAAACCAAAACACTCGCCTGCCCAAAAGAGAAAGAAAAATGGGCTCTCCACCTGGACATTTGGGAAGACCTGGGAGTAATAAAAAAATTAAACCTATTTGGAGTTATTGCGATATAAATTTCAATAACAAAAAGTGGAGTAAAGTGGGAATTCGTTTTAAAGGAAATTCAAGTTTACGTAATACTTACATGGAAGGACTACATAAATTTTCTTTCAAACTGGATTTCGAGCAGTTTGATGACGAATTTACTGAAATTAAGGACCAACGTTTTTATGGTTTTAGACAACTTAATCTTAAAAATAATTTTGGCGACAAATCTTTTATTCGCGAAAAGATAGCATCCGATTTATTTGCCGATTTTGGGTTGGTAACTCCAAAAACAGCCTTTTATCAGTTATTTGTAGATTTTGGTGAAGGACCGCAATATTTTGGACTTTATACCATGGTGGAAGAAGTGGACGACACGGTAGTTGAAACCGGATTTAGCAGCGAAGACGGCAATTTATATAAACCGGAAGGAAGAGCAGCTACTTTTGCTCAGGGGAGTTTCAGAACTGCCGACATGAATAAAAAAACAAATAAAAAGTCGGACGATTATTCAGATGTGGAACATTTAAATACAATCATAAATAGTTCGTTACGTCTTGAAAACTACGATCTTTGGAAATCGGAATTTAACGAAATTTTTGATGTGCCCGTGTTTTTAAAATGGTTGGCGGTAAATACAGTCATTCAAAACTGGGACACCTACGGAAGTTCAATCCATAATTTTTATCTCTACAACAATCCTGCTTCCAATAAACTGGTTTGGATTCCGTGGGACAACAACGAAGCTTTTCAAAAAGGTAAAATGCGAGGCGCTCCTTCGCTATCGTTTGACGAAATTGGAGATGATTGGCCGCTTATCCGATACATTTTGAATGATGAGGATTGGGCTAACGAGTACAAAATGAATGTTACTGAATTTTCAGGGAAATATTTTACTCCTGAAAAAATGAATGAAATATACTCGAATTATGAGGAACTACTTACTGATTACGTAATTGGTGAACGGGGTGAAAAAACAAATTATACTTTTTTAGAAAACGAATCGGATTTTAACGATGCTATCGATTTTTTAAAACAACATGTAATCGAAAGAAAAATTGCTGTTCAGGAATTCGTGAGTAAATAAAAATAGGTAGGTTTGAAATAATTATATTTTGCTAACAATAAATGGATTATTCAATAAAAATAAAAAGAGGCGAAACCATTGTTTATATTATACTTTGGCTAATAGTATTACTTATGCCGGTATTTTTCTCTCAGAGTGATGGTTCTGATTGGAAGAGAATTATTCATGAATGGATTAAAATTATTCCTTTTCTGATCATTTTTCTGTTGCATAATTATTTACTCTTTCCCACCTTTTTGATGCAAAAAAGATACTTGCTTTATTTTGCATCAACCATTTTTATCATCCTCGGAATTAGTGCAATTACGATGCTCTTTGTAAGGGAGGTTGGCCCCAATCGTGGAATTTTACCTCAGCCCATGGATTTGCCTCGTCATCCGCCAAAACCGATGGCTGTCGATAACTTGCCATCAATTCGGCTTGGAATCTGGCAAATGCTCATGTTTAACGATTTTATCATTTCCATTTTGGTTATTGGCTTCAATTCTGCAATAAAACTTACGATAATATGGCAGGCCGAAGAGCAGAAAAATAAAGAGCTTGAAAAACAAAAGCTGGAAACCGAACTGGCATTTCTGAAAAATCAAATCAGTCCACATTTTTTTATGAATACGCTGAATAATATTCATGCTCTAATTGATATAAACTCAGAAGATGCAAAAGATTCGGTAATAAAACTTTCGAAATTGATGCGCTATTTATTGTACGATTCTGATGATGGAAAAACTACACTTGCTAAAGAAATTGAATTTATAAAAAGTTACATCGATTTAATGAAATTGCGTTTTACACGGCAGGTAAAAGTGAACTTGTCATTTCCCGAAACGCTGCCGAATTTGCAAATACCTCCCATGCTTTTTACTTCTCTACTAGAGAATGCGTTTAAACACGGTGTAAGTTATCAGTCGGAATCGAGTATTGAAATTGTAATGAAAACAGATAATAAAAGTTTGTATTTCAGAATAAAAAACAGTAAAAATACAAACGAGAACGGAATAGATGAACCGGGCGGTATCGGGCTGGAAAACCTACGGAAACGACTTGATTTAATTTATTCGAACCAATATGTATTGGAGCAAAGAGAAGACAAAGATACTTTTGAAATTAACATTAAATTGCCATTAAATGGATAAAATCAAATGCATTGTAATTGATGATGAACCGCTGGCTTTACAACAAGTTGCCGCTTACGCACAAAAGTTACCTTTTTTGCAAGTGGTAGGGCAGTGTTCGAGCGCTTTGGAAGCACTGGAAATTCTTGAGCAGGTTCAGGTTGATTTAATGTTTGTTGACATTAATATGCCCGATTTAAACGGTTTGGAGTTTGTTAAATCTTTAAGTCAAAAACCA
>JBNKOT010000476.1:0-3334 GCA_050294855.1 Draconibacterium sp.
TCCATTTTTGTAATAAACCTGCGGACTAACCACCAGGTTCACCGGATCGAAATGTACACCAAACTGTTTTCGATCGATTGCTTTAAAAAGCTGTACGTACGAATCAACCGAATCGGGATAACACCAGGGCATGGTTTCCAAAGTATAAAAAGAATTGATTGGTTTTACTGCATCAATAATTTTTCGTGTAGATTCCACAATCAGATCAAAGGTGTCTTGCGTAAGGTTGTCTTTGTGTGGTCCGGCCCAGTTCGAAGGATTTCGCGAACCGCTAATGTTTACGCAACAATTTGCACCGATTTCGTCGGCCAGTTGCAGCGAATCGATACACTTTTGCAAAGCCGCTTTTTGTTTCGTTTCATCCGGATCGATTGGATTGCTCCATGCTCCCACTTCCGAAATTACGATATCTGAGTTTTGTGCTGCAGTTCTATAAGCACGAATTTCGTCGGATGAAGCTCCCAAACCAAGCGGACAATAAGCAGCTTTATACTTTAATTTTTCAAGTGCCGAAATCCACTCGCCAGGATTGTTGTACTTTTCGAAAACCGGCCCGCCAAACCGAACATCGTAAACTTTTATTTCGTTTGAATTTGCCCAGCCTTTTGTCGCCAAAATTCCGGCTACCGTTGTCGCCATTATTTTGCTAAAGTTTCTTCGTTTCATTTCGATCAGATTTGCTGTTTAATTCTTCCTAAAAATAAGAAGCCCGATCGAATAAATCTCAAATTTTGACAATAAAAAAGCGGCATCGATAAGACGCCGCCGGAAAATTGATAACCAATTAGATAAATTGGCTGATATTATATAGTGCTAACTGAACGGTAAAAAAACTTGTTTTCATGGCTTTGAAACAGTTTATGACTTGTTTACAAATCTTGTGCCAAAAACTAAATAATTATATTATTCAGTAGCAATTTCTATTTTAATGAAGAAATTGTTTTAATCAATAATTGAATGACCTGCTCCACATTCTGATTAAAAACCTTAATTACCTCTTCCCAGGTAACCGCCGCCTCATCGGTTTTCCAACAATCGTAATCGGTACTTAATGCAACTGCAGCATACGGAATTTGCAGTTCGTTCGCTAAAGCACATTCGGGTGCCACCGACATATTTATTACATCGGCTCCCCACTCTCGAAACATGTTCGATTCTGCTCGTGTCGAAAAACGTGGACCTTCGATTGTAATTACCGTTCCTTTTGAATGGTATTTCAGCTTTAATACAGCTGCTTGTTCGATTAAAAGTTTTCTTAAATGCTGATCGAAAGGATCGGCCATCGGCGTGTGATTTAATGTTCCCTTTTCAAATTTTTCGAAAAAAGTAACTTTTCTGAAACGTGTAAAATCGATAAACTGATCTAAAACAACCAGGTCGCCTCGCCCGATTTCTTCGCGCAAACTTCCGCAAGCCGTGGTGGTAATGATGTGTGTGCACCCCAACTCTTTAATCGCCCAAATGTTGGCACGATTGTTTACCTGGGTTGGCGGAATGGAATGATCTCGTCCATGCCGCGATAAAATTACCACGTCGACTCCAGCAATTTTCCCACTTTTAAATTCCGACGATGGATCGCCAAACGGTGTTTCAACTTTTATATTTTTGGGATCTTTAAGAATGGAAGGATCTTCTAAACCCGAACCTCCGATGATTGCTATTTTTTTCATTTTTAAATTTTTGAGAACCATTCCTTCTTTTTGATGAAATGAAGTAAGAGTTCTTTTGTAATTTTTCTGCAACTCGCTAAGTGCATAAATCCGTTAAACGAATTTCAATTTTAATTCAGCCAATTTATTTCTTCCCCTCTGGAAATAGCTTTAAAATACTTTCTTTATTTGCGCTGCAAACTCCGCGTTCAGTAATTAAACCGCTTACCAAACCAGCAGGTGTTACATCGAATCCGTAATTGATAGCTATGCTTTTTTCAGGAATCAGACGAACGGTTTGAACACCTGTTTCTGTCAATCCTTCAATTTCTGAAACCTCTTTTGCATCGCGCGTTTCAATCGGAATTTCTTTTATACCATCATCCATCTCCCAATCGAAAGTTGAAGAAGGCAGTGCCACATAAAACGGAACATTGTTATCTTTTGCTGCCAGTGCTTTTAAATAAGTACCAATTTTGTTGGCCACATCGCCGGTTGAAGTGGTTCGGTCGCTGCCCACAATTACCAGATCAACCAAATGGTGCTGCATTAAATGTCCGCCAGTATTGTCGGGAATTACAGTGTGCGGCACCCCCATTTCGCCCAACTCAAAAGCCGTTAAACGAGCGCCCTGATTTCTCGGGCGTGTTTCGTCGACCCAAACATGAATCGGAATTCCTTTTAAATGCGCTTTGTACATTGGTGCAGTTGCCGTTCCCCAGTCGATGCAAGCCAGCCAACCTGCATTACAATGCGTAAGAATGTTTACTGTTTCACCTTTTTCGCGGTAAATTTTTTCAATGATTTCGAGGCCAAACTCACCTATTTTATCACCAAAATCTATTTCCTCTTGTTTTAATCGATGCGCTTTTTCAAGCGTAATTTCAATCAAATTTGAATTCGATTGTTCCTTCAAAATAAAAGCCACCATTTCGTCGACTGCAAAAGCCAGGTTTACTGCAGTTGGCCGCGATGATTTTAAATAGTTAGCTTTTTCTTTCAGAAATTCCGGCAGACTTCCGTTTTTAAATTCCAACAAAGCCAGGTACATTCCGTAGGCGGCAGTTACACCTATTAAGGGCGCTCCGCGAACCACCATTTCTTTTATGGCAAAAAAAGTATCTTTAACTGTTTTAATGTCAAATATTTCGAATTGAAAAGGTAATTTTCTCTGATCGATGACCTGAACAATTTGTGGATTATTTTCTTGAATCCAAATCGTATGATAATGTTTATCCTGTATTTTCACACTGCCAAATTTTAATTCTATATTAGCGAAGCCAAAAATAATAAAATGCACACAGACCTCACTAACATTAAAAATATCATTTTCGATTTGGGAAATGTATTGCTGAACTTAAAATTCAATGCAACCATAAATGCCTTCCAAAAACTTGGTTTAAAAAAAGACATTATCGACAAAGGACATGCTTATTCCGACCCGGTTTTTTATAATTTGGAAGTTGGCGAAATAACGGTGAAAGAGTTTTGTGCCGGGGCACGAAAAATTTTGGGCAATGCAAAAGTCAGCGATCAGCAAATTGAAGATGCCTGGTACCAGATTATTGGAGACATTCCTGAAAAACGCGTGCAAAAGCTGCAGGAATTGCGTAAAAAATACAGAGTTTACCTTTTTAGTAATACCAATAAAATTCACATCGATCGCCTGCGTGTAGACTTTAAAA
>JBNKOT010000477.1:0-5208 GCA_050294855.1 Draconibacterium sp.
AATTGGCAATCCCATGTCATTTCGAATCGACTGAATAGTGCCATCTGTTTTGCTGAGTGCAACCGAAATTCCTGATGCTTTTAAAATCACAACCTCATCATTTTCGAGGAAATCAACTTTCGCTTCTTCCGAAAGATCACCCGATTGTTCTTCGATTGGAAGAATATTATCGGCTTCTACTCCGGCAGCACGTAACTCATCTCTGCGTTGTTGTTCGGCTTCAGTTAAATCGGTATCAACAAATTGTTCCACCTGTTTTTTGTTGCCATCGATTTTCCAACTCCAGCCATAAATTTCTTTTCCGTGAGGATCGAATGCCGACAAATACAAAGCATCGTAATTTTTATAATTTTCAGGCAAATTCAATTGTATTTTACCTTTTTTTATCGGTTCGATATCAGGAATTTCAACACTACCTGTCTCCATTATCTGATGTCCATAACGGCGACTAACGGGAGAATTAAAATTCACCAGCTGCCACTCAAATTTGCAGTTTTTCAGATTGGTAAAATGAAAACGATTTTCCAATTCAATCGATCCATCAAAGTTTTCAGGAAGTTTGTCGAGCGTTATTTTTACCGGACTAAAAATTTCTCGAAGAGCAAAAAATCCTGCTTCTTTTTCGCGGTGCGGTCCAACAATTCCGTCGGGTGCATTTACGCGGTTTACATCGATATAACCGTTCTGATCGGTGCGAACAATTCCCTCGTCGGCAAAAACCCATAAAAATCCACCACCCGATAATTTCGAATTCCAGAACAACTCCCACATGTCTTCAAGACCGGCAGCCATTCCTCCATCGTCCTGACCATGTAAAAATTCGGTTGGCATAAAAATCAGCGGCCCTTCGAGCAACTTTTTCGAACTTGCATATTTTTCGTAATGATTACAGTCGATGCCGTTAAAATCGTTTCCTGGTCGGTGGTGCGCATGAATGACCGGCCGTTTTGAGGGATCGTAAATATCGTAATCATCATCCAGATTTCTATTTGTTCCTCCTTCGTTTCCGTTACTCCAAAAAATGATAGAAGGATGATTAACATCACGCAAAACCATCTCTTTTACCAGTTTGCTTCCCACTTCGGTATCGTATGAATTTTGCCAGCCCGCCAGTTCATCCAACACAAATAATCCCAGCGAATCGCAATAATTCAGAAAACTTTGGTCGGGCGGATAATGCGCACAACGCACCGCATTCATGTTCATTTCTTTCATTAGATTAATGTCGAGCAAATCGATCGATGGATTTACACTCCGTCCGGTTTCCGGCCAAAATACATGCCGGTTGATGCCTTTCATTTTTACCTGCACGCCATTGACATAAATTCCATCGCTCTGACGAATTTCGATCGTGCGAAAACCAAACCTTTCTTTGGATTGATAAATTTCTTTTTGCCCATCTTTTAAAACTAATTTTACATTGTAAAGTGAAGGAGTTTCGGGTGTCCAAAGTGCCGGATTTTCAACTTTTGTTTTTAACGTTAGCAAGGAATCGGTTTTTGTTGCATTGACTGAACAGTTTCCAACTTCATTTCCTGAAGCATCAGAAATTACGGCTTCAATTCGACGATTTCCTTTTAAATTTTTCGGAAAAACATCGACAGCAAAATTACCATTCATATCGGCAGAAATTGCCATTCTTTCGACAAATTCCGTAGGGAAAGCTTCGAGATAAACGGGACGATAAATCCCGCCAAAAATCCAGTAGTCGGCATAACGTTCAGCACTGTTAACCGAGCGATTTGCCGAAACTTTGTTTACGGTTACCTCGAGTAAATTTTCGCCCGCAACAAGCTTATCGGAAATATTGTACCGAAACTGATAAAACGAACCCTGATGAATCGGCCCGGCCACTTTGCCGTTTATTTTTACTTCGGTGTCGGTCATCGAACCTTCAAAAACGATAAAAACTTCTTTACCCTTCCAGTTTTTGGGAACCGTAAATTTGTGTTTGTACATTCCTGTTTCATCGGCAAACCGATGTTTTTTCCCGTAAGTACGATAATCACGTCCGTAATCGTATTCGCCAAAACCCTGCTGTTCCCAATGCGAAGGAACCTGAATTGTGGTCCACTCTCCACTTTTTCTTCCGGCGGTGCAAAAGAAATCCCAGGTCACGGTATTTTTATTGTCTATCCCCGATAAAAACTGTATCTCTTTTTGTATGTTATCCTGCGCTACCGAAGTCTGGTTGATCAGAAAAACACAGAGTACAATCCCTCCAAATACCAACATTCTTTTTGCGTTAATCATCAAAATTTTCATATCGTTTCTTTCGTTTAGTTAATAATATTGTCAGACAAACCTTCTGCTTTTAGAGAGAGAGTTGTTTTATCATTTTTTTATCGAGGCTGAAATCCGGATTAAAAACATCTGATTTCATATAGTTTAATATTGAATTGTAAAGTTGCGCCGCCTCCGGTTTGTCTTTTATTTTTTCTAAATCCGACATACAAACCAACAATTTTCCTTCGCCCATTTTGAACTCAAAAACAAGTCCGAGTTTGTGGTTTCGTTCCATATTATCGATCACCTGAACGATCGGTCGGTATTTATTTTCCATAAGATCCAAAATCAACGGACGACTGTTTCTGATGATCGACCACCACTGCATATTGGTGTGAAACTCAGTTGGAAAACTTTTGAGCAGCGGATGTTCAGGATTCATCAACAATCCAAGCGTACCCGGCGAAACTGGTTTTTTATTCCCTTCGCTAATTCCTTTAAACATTCCAAAATTCCAGAAATCGGGCGGAAACAATCCACCAACACTATTTTTTTCGACTGAGTTGGCTTTTGGAAACAACAATACTTTTGCCCCTTTCTCGAGTTGATTAATGGTTGATGCATCAAGTTTTGAGGCTAGAATAACATCTTTTGTTTTGTTGATCGCCGGTTCGGGATAAATCCATAGCGGATAAACATTTTTATACGCCGTATTTTCGATGGTTAATTCAATGTTTATTTTTTGCGCAGTTGACCATTTGTTTAAGGGCAATTTAATTTCACCAATATTTTGTAAACCTCCTAAATTAATTTCCTTGGTAAAACTTCCTTCAGCGAGCATATTTCCCTTTTCGTCAAACGCTTTCCAACTCAATCCTTGTGCGAGATTTTTATTTGAATAGTTGGCCACTTTTACTTCGGCCAAAAAGGTTTCCTGATTTGTCCAGCAGTATTTTTCGAATTCCAAAAGCAAAACAACATCGTTACACGATTGAATCCAGTCTTCGCGACTCACCACATTTTTGCTATCCATAAATGCATCTAAAATTCCAACGAGTGCTGTTCCCTGCCCCGGGAAATCCTGTAAATCTAACAACTGAAATCCACCAAAACCGTTGGTTCGCACAGCCGCTTCCATTTCAGCACGATAACACAAAGCAGACCACGCTCCACTAGCTTTTGTAAAATCCTTATTCTGATCATTCATTCCGGCTTTTTCGAGTCGGGATTTAAATACTTCTAAATTATTCGCCCGCAAAACACCGGTATATTTTTTTATCTCATCGAAATCGGGATAAATCTGGTACTGACCGATTTCGTGGCTAACCAGAGGAATATCGATTTTTTCCACCGAATTTTCAAAATCCACTGTGGTTGAAGGTATTTGACCATTCAAGGTTGCGCCGTTTTCAGAATCGGCAAAAGCGTGCGTTAAACGTGTGTGTGTTAAACGGTCATCACCATCAGAAGGTGTTCGGGCCGCCAAATGAAAATCGGAATAATCGGTTGGTCCAACATAACCAATGTTATTGTTCGAGCCCTGCGTATAAAGTGGACGGCCGTCCATTTCTTTTAACAAAACCATATTTTTTTCGACACGCTCGTGACCGCTCCAGATTTCGTTTCCCGCAGAAAACAGCACAAATGACGGGTGATTGGCATAACTTTTCAATAACGCAATTCCCTCATCAAGCAACAGATCTGCAACGGTATCTGAATCCAATCCGCCCCAAAACGGCAATTCGGGCTGAAGGTAAATTCCCAACTCATCGGCAGCTTCGAAAGCCGCGTTCGGCGGGCACCAACTATGAAAGCGAACATGGTTGATTCCATACGATTGTACGATTTTAAAAACGTTCAACCAGCCTTCTTTTTCCATCGGAGGATGACCGGTTAATGGAAACACGCAGGCATCGTTTTTTCCGCGCAAAAAAGTCGTTCTTCCATTTATTAAAAACTGTGTGCCCTTTGTGTCAAACTTTCGCATTCCAAAAGGAACCGCTAAATTGTCGTGTATCTTATTGTTGCTGATTACCGCATTTAAGGTATAAAGTGGCTGCGAATATTCATCCCATAAATCCATTTGTTCGTCTAAAACATATTCCAGCTCCAATTCCGACAGGCAGGGCAAATTATATTTTGCAGGTTTTAATTCAACAATTTCATTATTTATTTTTTTTGAAACCCGAAGTTCAACATCGATATTTTCCCAATCGAGCTGGTTGTCGATGTTCAGTTTCACTTTTATTTTTTTGTTTTCGATATCTGGAAAAACCTGCAAATCGGAAATGTAAGTTTTGCTTGAAGCCGTGAGTTGAATGTCGCCAATAATTCCATTCCAATTGGTTTGTGTATCATCCGAATAAATGTGAACATTGCCAAAAGGTGTCAACTTCAAATTGTTGTCGACACAAATTGTAAGGGTATGTTCACCGGGCGAAAGAAAATCGGAAAGATTATAATACTGCGGCGATTCCAGCAAATGCGAGTTTCCGACAAGTTGGTTATCGATCCAAATTTTTGTCGATTTTGTTCGTTCCATTTCCAACAGGATATTTCTATTTTGCCAGTTTCCAGGAATAAGAACTTTTTTCTGATACCAGGCCGGTCCTTCGTATTTGTACACCCGGTTGAGGTGCATGGTGGTGGTATCTGTATTTTTAAATCCTTTTTGATTGGAATCGGTGGTTCCTGGTAATTTCACAACATCGGATAACTCTTTGACAAACCACTCCTCTTCAACACCCACTTTTTTCGCATCAATATCAAATTGCCAGCTTCCCGACAAATCAATAATTTCTCTGTAATCATCTTTTTGTTGCTGACACGAAACAAAAAGTACAAGCACAAAAAACATCAAAATCAGATTTATGAAACGTATATTTCTTTTATTATTCATGGTTTAAGTTTTTTATTGTTTTAACTCATTTTTTGCAGCTCTAATTTCATGCCTATTAAGTTGGATTTGAACCTGGTCTGTCC
>JBNKOT010000478.1:0-9155 GCA_050294855.1 Draconibacterium sp.
GAATGAACACGACTCTACCATTGCAAAACGAATTCTGATCGAGATCAATAATCGAATCGAATTTTTAAACGATGTCGGGTTGGGTTACCTCACCTTAAACCGGCTTTCGTCAACGTTGTCGGGCGGAGAATCGCAACGAATTAACCTGGCCACTTCGCTGGGTAGTAGTTTGGTCGGATCGCTTTATATTTTAGACGAACCGAGTATCGGACTTCACTCGCGCGACACCGAACGGCTGATAAAAGTTCTGCGTCGACTACAAAAAATTGGAAATACTGTTCTTGTAGTCGAACACGACGAAGAAATTATTCGTGCTGCCGACGAAATAATCGACATCGGCCCGTTTGCCGGACAACACGGCGGAGAAGTTGTTTTTCATGGCAACCACAGCGATTTATATAAAAGCCCGGAAAGTTTAACCACCAAATATTTAAGCGGAGCACTAAAAATTGAAGTGCCCAAACAACGGAGAAAATGGAGCAATTTTATTGAAATTGTGGGTGCGCGGGAAAACAACCTGAAAAATGTATGCGTTAAATTTCCGTTGAATACCATGACCGTTGTTACCGGCGTTAGCGGATCGGGGAAATCGTCGCTTGTGTCGAAAATACTGTCGCCGGCCATGACCAAAATTATTGGCGGATACGGAGAAAGAACCGGAGAACACGATGCTTTGCTTGGCGATTATAACTTACTGACCGCCATCGAATTTATCGATCAAAACCCTATCGGAAAATCGTCGCGTTCAAATCCGGTGACGTATTTAAAAGCATACGACGAAATCAGGAAATTATTTTCCGATCAGCAAGCTTCAAAAATACAGGGATTAAAACCTTCGCATTTTTCGTTTAATGTGGATGGTGGACGCTGCGACGAATGCCAGGGCGAAGGAACAATTAAAGTTGAAATGCAGTTTTTGGCCGATGTGTTTTTAATATGTGAAAGCTGTAACGGAAAACGTTTTAAAGAAGATATTCTGGATGTTCGTTACCGCGAACATAACATCGACGACATTTTAAATCTAACAGTAAATCAAGCCATCGAATTATTTGAAGTTGGAAAAACATCGACTGAGAAGAAGATCACAAAACGATTAAAACCGTTAAGAGATGTTGGTTTGGGCTATGTCAAACTCGGGCAATCGTCAAGTACTCTTTCGGGTGGTGAAAGTCAGCGGGTAAAACTGGCCTCATTTTTGGCCAAAGAAAAAGACGCTCCTACCCTGTTTATCTTCGATGAACCAACCACTGGCCTTCATTTTCATGACATCAAAAAGCTACTCGATTCGTTTAACGCTTTAATTTCTCGTGGACATTCGATTATAATTATCGAACACAATATGGAAATTATTAAATCGGCCGACTGGATTATCGATCTTGGACCGGAAGGTGGGAAAAAAGGTGGAGAAATAATTTTTGAAGGAACTCCGGAAGAGCTGATCAAACAAAAAAACTCGTACACCGGCGAAGCTCTAAAAGAGAAGTTGTAACTACTCTGGTGAATAGATTTTGCATTCTTTTTTAGAACCACTGCCGCCAACTTGCATGAACAGCAGCGTTTGCAACAATTGCATGGAGCGAATAGCCCGACCGCCAGCCAAAAAATATCAAAAAAATATTCGTCGGATGTAATGCTTTTATACCGGCTGCGTCTTACCTTTGAAAACAGCACTATTAAAGAAAACAAAAGCGCAAATGGTTGCCAGAGATTTTAAAACAAACGTTTTACCGGTAAGCAAAAAATTGCTTCGATTTGCCACTCGTTTTTTAAAAGATGAGGACGAAGCAAAAGATGTGGTTCAGGATGTTTTCCTGAAACTCTGGCAAAAACGAGAGACACTCGCAACGATAGAAAACATTGAAGCTTTTGCCATGCGGATGACACGAAACCGTTGTCTGGATTTAATTAGAGCCAACAAAACTATTTCGATTGATGCAGAAACTGACCGGAAATTAAAAGAAGAAACTATTGACGTTCATTCGAAAGTTGAATTCAGCGAATCGGCAAATCAGGTAAAAAAACTGATTAACAAATTGCCGGACCTGCAACGCACCGTGATGCAATTACGCGACATCGAGCAACTGAGTTACGAAGAAATTGCGGAGGCAACCGATTTAAAAGTTAATGCAATTCGGGTGAACCTTTCGAGAGCGAGAAAAAAAGTACGAGACGAATTTTTAAAAATAAATTCAAATGAAAACAGCAGAAGTAAAACAATTACTGCAAATCTACTTTAACGGCGAAAGCACGTTCGAAGAAGAAAGAAGATTGGAAACTTATTTTCGATCGGAGAATGTGGCGAAAGAACTTGCAGAATATGCCGAATTTTTTGGAGGAATTTCGGAACTGGCCAACACAACCGACGATTCGACTATTGAAGATGATGTGATGGATTATATTCTCGAAAACGAACATAAAGCAAAAAAACATTACCTGGGAATGTGGAAAATGGTAACAGGAATTGCTGCATCGATAATTATTGTTTTAGGCGGAATTCTGTTTTACGAACAACAGCAAAAACCGTTTATCGATACCTTTGACAATCCGGAAGAAGCTTACGCTTATGCACAGGAAACATTAGAATTTGTTTCGGGAAAATACAAAAAGGGACTTTCGGAGCTTGCGAATTTCGAAAAACTACAAATCGCAAATAAACCACTTAAAAAAGGAATTGCACCGGTAAATGAATTCTACAAAAGTGTAGAGAAAATGGAGGAAAGCAGGTAGCGAGTTCAGAGTTCAGAGTTGAAAGTTTATAGTAGTAAGAAAAAAATAGTGGGTTTTGGTTTTGGAAGGCATGCAAGCCGAAATGTGAAACCTGCAACAGAAATACAAATACAAAACAAATAATCAAGTAACCAATTAAAAAAGATATCATGAAAAAGTTAATTTTGATTTTAGCACTTGTATTGCCATTGGCAGTGCTTGCACAGAAAAGTCCGGTCGACAAATTGTTCTCCAAATATGCCAACCAAAAAGGATTTACCACCGTAAATATTTCGGGAAAACTATTGGGATTTGCTGCGCAGTTAGAAACCGGCGATGAAGAAACCAGTAAAATGTTATCGGGATTAAGCGGAATTCGTGTGTTGTCGGTAGATGATCCGGAGTTAAACAAAAAACTGGATTTTTACAAAGAACTGGAAAGTGAAGGATTTTTTAAAAATAACGATTTTGAAGTTCTGATGGAAGTAACCGAAGAAAACGAAGTTGTGCGCTTTTTAGCCAAAGATGCAGGCAACGGAAAAATATCGGATTTACTATTAATTGTTGGAGGAAACGATAACGCCTTAATTAGTATCAGCGGTATAATTGATCCGGAAAGCATTGGAAAAATTACCAAAGCAATTGACATGGATTTGGGAGATATGGATTTTAATTAACATCTCTTTTAAGAATATCGAATAAAATCGACAGTATATTAAATCCGGACAGTGTTCGGATTTTTTTTTATTGTGTACTGAAATGTTTTGTATTTTTGATTGTAATTAAAAAACTATGAACATCATTTCTATTTTTGGCAAGCACCAGATTCAACCTGGGAATAAGGAGATACTGCAATTGGGTTGTATAAATTTGCATGCACATCGCGAAAAACAAGGTTGGTATTTATACACTACTGAAATTGGGAATGAGGCTGAAATTTCTGATTTGGAAATAAATAAGGGCAATGACTTTTTTCAAACCGGCAAATCAAACTCGCTGATAATCGAACCGGCTTTACCATCCAAACCAATGGTTTTTAAAGGCGCCATGCTAAATGTTTTGCCCCGACAACGATTAACATTCTTTTTAAAAATACCGCTTTCGATGCACATTTACACTTCAAAAAAACTACCCGAAAATTTGCTTAAAGAAGTTGTGTATAAAAAGCTGTCGGACACCTGGTTTGGAGAACCCGATAACGGAGAAGCAGCTTTTGCACTGCAAAGCGAATATTTTCTTGATTTCGACAAAATAGAAACTTCCGAATGCGAAGCCATTTGCCCAATTACAGTTTTCAACAATTCGCCAAAAAATTTGAGTTTGCAACGTTTAATTATTCGTAACGATTTTATTGCACTTTATAAAAACGAGAATAAAATTGTGTGCAGCGAAGTGCTTATCGAATATAAAGGCAACGAGGTTATGAGCTCTGCCGATTACCGTTATAACAAAACTTACAATGGAGTAAAACAGGATATTTTGTCGGCAGCACAAAATACCTCGTCGAAAAATTTACTCAAAATGAACTTCCATTTTATCAGAACCATTTATAGAGGAGAATAATGAATTTTAATCTTTCGAAATATTTTAGCGCAGCAACCGTAGAGAAATACCTCTTAGCACTTGCCATTTCAGTTGTTGGATTGATTATTATCTATGCCATTGCATTTGTTGTAAAAAAGCTTTTACCCAAAAGTTTGTCGCAGCAACATAAAATGATCATCAACCGGTTTGTACAATATTCTGGGATCATAATTCTCTTGTTTATTGTTGTTACCGAATTAGACATTCCGGTAACCGCTATTTTTGGAACTGCCGGTGTTATTGGAATCGTGGTTGGAATAGCTTCACAAACAAGTATTGGAAATATTATCAGCGGCTTTTTCCTGGTATCTGAAAAATCTTTCGAGTTGGGAGATATTATTAAAATAGGAAACAATTCGGGAACAGTTTATAGCATCGATTTGCTATCGATAAAAATACGAACATTCGACAACCTTTTACTCCGTATTCCTAATCAAACTGTAATTAGTAGCGAAGTAACCAATGTTACCCGGTTCCCGATCAGAAGGCTCGATTTTGAAGTGAGCGTAGCCTACAAAGAAGATTTGGCAAAAGTAAAAACGGTACTCGAGCGAGTGGTAAAACAAAATCCGCTAAGTTTAGACGAGCCCGAAACGTTGATTGTTTTTAAGTCTTTTGGCGACAGTGGAATAAATATTCTTGTGGGTGTTTGGTTTGAGAAAACAAATTTCCTGAAAGTAAAAAATTCTATTTTTCAGGAAATAAAAACGGCCTTCGATCAGGAAGGAATTGAAATACCATTCCCTCATTTAAGTGTTTACGCGGGCGAAGCAACAAAACCATTTACTCTGATACAAAAAGAAAAAGAATAAAACATTCAATTAAAAATGGATTTATCAAGCTGAGTTCGATATAAAATATTATTGCATAAAAAAAGGTTGCCAAGGCAACCTTTTTTTATGCTTTTTACTTTATACTTACTACTTTGGTTTAAGTACTCTGTACTACCTTACAACAAACCTCTTTTCTTTAACAAAGGTTCTTTCGATGGTTCCTGACCTCTAAAGTTTTTGTAAATGGTCATTCCGTCATCCGAACCACATTTCTCCAATAAGGTTCTGAATTTTGCAGCGTACTCCGGATTAAACAAATCGCCCGACTGTTTGAATGCATCAAATGCATCGCTGTCTAAAACAGCTGCCCAAATGTAAACATAGTATCCGGCCGAATATCCATCGCCCGAGAAAATATGAGAAAAATATGTACTGCGGTAACGTGGAATAAATTCAGGAATCAGACCAATGTGATCCATTGCTTTTTTCTCAAATTCATTTACATCTACAATAACCGGATTTTCAACCGTGTGGTAATCTAAATCCAGTAACGAAGCAGCTACATATTCGCCGGTAATAAAACCTTGATTAAACGTTCCGCTTTTGATTAATTTCGCAAGCAATTTATCAGGAATTACTTCTCCTGTTTTATAATGTTTTGCATATACTTTAATCACTTCAGGATCGGCAGCCCAGTTTTCCATAATCTGCGAAGGAAGTTCAACAAAATCGCGTGGCACACTTCCTGATGTTCTGTCGTACGGGCCGTCGGCAAATAATCCATGCAACGCATGACCAAATTCGTGGAACAAGGTTGAAACTTCGTCGAAACTTAATAAAGCCGGAGTATTGCCGGCAGGACGGGTAAAATTCATTACAATCGAACCAATTGTAGGAATGCGCACGCCATTTTCATATTTGGCACTTCTAAAACTTGTCGACCACGCTCCCACTCTTTTTCCATCGCGAGGATGGAAATCCATGTACAATACTCCAAGGAATGATCCATCGGCTTCCTGCACTTCGTATGCTTCTGCTCCGGGGTGATACAGCGGCAAATCGTTACGAAGAATAAATTTCAATCCGTACAATTTATCCGCAACATAAAAAATTCCGTTTTTCGCATTTTCCAAACTAAAATAAGGTTTTACTTCAGCCTCGTCGAGATCGAACTTTTGTTTGCGTAATTTTTCTGAATAATACCACCAATCCCACGATTGAATTTTGAATTTGGCACCTTCTTTATTTGCAATGGCCTGCATTTCTTTCACATCTTGTTTTGCCATTTCCAAAGATGGGGTCCATAATTCCATCAGAAAATCGTAAACTGCCTTTGGTGTTTTTGCCATGTTATTGGCGATTTTATAAGCAGCAAAATTTTCGTAACCCAGTAATTTGGCTCGTCGGTCGCGAAGTAAAACGATTTTTTTGATGATCTCTTTGTTGTCGTTATCGTTGTCGTTGTCGCCTCGCATAAAATATCCGCGATACAATTTTTCGCGTAATTCGCGTTTATCAGCAAACTGAAGAAATGGAATCATACTTGGTTTTGCCAAAGTAAAAACCCACTTACCTTCTTCTCCAGCACTTTTTGCAGCATCGGCAGCTCTAATTACAACATCTTCCGGTAGTCCTGCCAAATCTTCTTCATTATCAATAAGCAATTTGAAATTTTTGTTGGTTTCGGCCAAAAGATTTTCACCAAACTGAAGATATAAAGTCGAAAGTTCGGTATTGATCACTTTCAGTACTTCCTGATCTTCTTTATTCAAATTGGCACCATTACGTTCGAAATCGGAATAATATTTTTCGACAACTTGCATCTGTTCGCGATCAAAACCCAATTCATTTCGATGGTTGTAAACGGTTCTAATTCGTTTAAACAATTCAGCATTCATCGAAATATTATTCCGATGCTCGGTTCTTAGTGGCGAAAGTTCGCGGGCAACTGCCTGCATTTCGTCGTTGGTAACAGCACTGCTTAACGGACCAAAAACGCCACTAACCTTGGTTAATAAAGCGCCCGATTTATCGAAAGCCAAAATGGTATTTTCGAAAGTTGGCTCTTCGTTATTCTCAACAATTGCATCAATTTCAGCTTGTTGTTGTTTAATGCCTTCTTTAACCGCAGGCACATAGTGTTCAACTTTGATTTCATCAAACGGTGGAACCCCAAACGGTGTATTCCATTCCTTGAAAAAAGGATTTTCCATAGAAGTATTTTCTTTTTTTTCTGTCTGGCACGAACTAAATGCCAAACCAATAACAAAAACAATTAAAAGTAGTTTTCTCATCTTTTGGGTTTTATTGATTGAATAAGTTGCGAAAGATAGGGAATTAAAACATTCGCAGGTATGATAGAATTCACGATTTTGGAAAATCAAATTTGCGCCTGTTTCTCAACAAAATTCAATCAGATTCTTTCAGAACTGGAGATTTATTTGCATCTACAAAAACGCTGAACTTAAGAAATAACCGCATTTTAAGATTCGACTAAATATTTGATCGTTTTCGCGCTGAATAAACAACTGTTACCAAATCGATGATTCCGCAGCTTTCGGATTCGAAATTCTCATAAAAATCAGTACTTTTGTCGGATTCAAAAAACGATAGAAACTCAACAGAAATGAAGATATCATATTCCTGGTTAAAAGATTATATTCAACTCTCGCAGTCTCCCGAAGAAATTTGTGACATTCTAACACAAACTGGTTTGGAAGTGGGTGGTTTAGAAGAAGTGGAAACCGTAAAAGGCGGAATGGCAGGTTTGGTAATTGGCGAAGTTATTACCTGCGAACCACATCCGAATTCCGACCATTTGAGTAAAACCACCGTAAATGTTGATGGCGCAGAATTGTTACCCATTGTTTGTGGTGCACCAAATGTAGCAGCCGGGCAAAAAGTGGTTGTAGCAACGGTTGGTACAACTTTGTACAGCGGAAATGATTCTTTTCAGATAAAAAAATCGAAAATCAGAGGCGAAGTTTCGATGGGAATGATTTGTGCCGAAGACGAAATTGGAATCGGTACCGACCACAACGGAATTATAGTTTTGAATGAAACAGCCAAAGTAGGAATGGCAGCCAAAGATTATTTTAAAATTGAATCGGACTGGGTAATTGAAATTGATCTGACACCCAACCGAATCGACGGCGCTTCGCACATTGGAGCTGCCCGCGATTTAGCAGCTTTCCTCAAAAAAACAGAAAACATAAAATATACAAAACCATCGGTTGATGCATTTAAACCGGATAACCACGATCTTGAAATTCCGGTTGAAATAAAAAATCAGGAAGCTTGTCCACGTTATTCGGGAGTTACCATTTCGGGAGTTACGGTAAAAGAATCGCCAGACTGGTTGCAAAACCGTTTAAAAATGATTGGATTAACACCGATCAATAACATTGTCGACATTACCAATTATGTATTGTTCGAAACAGCGCAACCTCTGCATGCTTTCGATGCCGACCAAATTAATGGACAAAAAGTGGTGGTTCAGACTTTACCCACAAAAACAAAATTTACAACACTCGACGAAGTTGAGCGCGAACTCGACGAAAACGATCTGATGATTTGCGACAGTGAAAAAGGAATGTGTATTGGTGGAGTTTTTGGAGGAATCGATTCCGGAGTAAAAAATTCGACACAAAATATATTTTTGGAAAGTGCTTGTTTCGATCCGGTATTTATTCGTAAAACCGCTCGTCGTCATGGATTAAATACCGATGCATCGTTTCGTTTTGAAAGAGGAGTTGATCCGAATGGTGTAATTTACGCCTTAAAACGTGCTGCTCTTTTAATCAAAGAAATTGCCGGTGGAAGCATTTCTTCAGAAATTGTCGACATTTATCCAACTCCGGTTGAAGACTTTAAAGTTGAAGTTTCGTACGCAAACATTACCCGTTTGATTGGCAAAGATCTGGGCGTTGAAACCGTAAAAAATATTCTCGAATCGCTCGAAATAAAAATCGAAGCCGAAACCGAAAAAGGACTTTCGCTGCTGGTTCCACCTTACCGTGTTGATGTAAAACGCGAAGCCGATGTTATTGAAGAAATTCTAAGAATTTTTGGATACAATAATATTGAAATTCC
>JBNKOT010000479.1:0-4029 GCA_050294855.1 Draconibacterium sp.
TACAATGTCTACTGCCCATTTTTCTTTACCGATTGAGGTTTCGAAACAGGCAATTCGTCCCATTCCCGAGGTTGCATAAACAAGATCGTTAACAACCGTTGGAGTCGAGCGTGCTCCCGGGTAAGTACCCGAAAAACCTTCACCCATAAATTCTTTTCCGTTTGGCGATTTCCACAATAAATTTCCTTCAAGATCGAAAGCAAACAAAAAACTGCTACTGTCTTGCTCGCCATTAATAAAGATTTTATCGTTCAAAATGACCGGAGCTGCATATCCCTTCCCTATTCCTTCGTACATCCAAAGCATCTCGGGGCCGCTTTCGGGCCATTCGTCCAATAGCTCGGTTTCGTTGTAAATGCCGGTTCGGTTTGGTCCACGCCACTCTGCAATTTCGAATTCTGACGGCTGTGTACAACTTTGTACAAGTAGAAGTGCAAAAATGATGAACGATAGTTTGATGATTTGTTTTTGAATTTGGTCGATCATAGTTTTGGTTTTAAATGAGTTAATCGAAAGATTTTGGTTTTTTATGGTAAAGTTAGCCTTTCTATTTATATGTTTCAAATCTTACGAGTCATTACAGTTTTATGAAAAACACACTGCTAATTAACGTCAAAAAAAACACCACACAGAAAAATCCATGTGGTGTTTTTGAATCGAAAACCGGTGCTTTACAAAACCACTCCGATTTCGGCGATTGAACTATAAAAACTATTTGAAACCTCGCTTAAAGTGGTGAGTTTAAAATAACGTATTTTTGCAGGCTTGTCGAACATTTTTTGCTGACGTCGACTGGTATTCCTAAAGCGACCATTCTCAACAAGCATTTCCCATTTCTTACCGTCAATACTTCCTTCGAGATTGTATGCGGCAATTCTCCCATTTTGCTGTTCCTGGCGTGGTGTATAATCAAGTCCTTTTACTTCGAGTACTTCGCCCATATCAACTTCAATAAAATGAGGCTGCTGGTATTTTTGGTCTGTCCAGTCGGAATGCCAAATTGTTTCTTCTTTGTTGTCGATTGCTTTATCGGCAGTTTGATTTTCGTAGCTGCAATCGGTTTTGGCGGTCCAGTTGCCTTTATTTATTTCGAAAAAATGAATCAATTTATTGCTCTTCATTTTATCCTTTTCTTCGGCGTAAACTACCACTTTTCCTCCTTTAAGCATGTCGAAAGGCTTTTTGTATTTCACAAATTTGCCATCGTTTATCGCATAATATGTTGTAGAATTTTGAGAACCGATGATCGTAACAACTCCTTGATCGTCGCGATTTACAACCGGTATTTCAGCAACCAATAATTCAGCTATTTCGTGCTTTTCTTCCAAGTATTCAAAGATTGATTTCTGCTGAAATTCAACCGGACGATAAGTTGTTTCGAAGCGATAAATTCCACTTTTCGCCACATGTTGCGGAGCGATTCCCGGGCCGCAGGTTGCCGTTCCCAAACCGGTTACCAATGCATCGTAATTCACTGTAACAAAATCTGCTTCGTCTAATTCATTTAAATGCCGGGCCCTTGTAATATCAACATCGTCGTACGGATAAGCGCTAAAATTCATCTTCTGTGTTCCGGTCATTAAAAATCCATTTCCTTCTTTATTCGAAACCGATGCCCAGTGCACACCCGACTGATTACAATTCTCTTGCGGAATTACAATGTTATGGTCGTACAACTCTTCGGCAGTCGACGAATAAAAATCAAATTTACCGCCACTTTTCCGATCAGGATAAGTAGAAACGCCACCCAAACCATACCAGTTTAATTCGTTGAATGAACGTGGCATTTTCATTTGCAATCCAACCTTAGCCACGGCAACAACCGAAGCCGGAAGATTTACTTCTGTGGTAATACCGAAAGTTCCATCGGAAAAAATCTGATATTGTTGCACTGCACCAAACTCGGCCGAACTGCTTTTTAAGGTGATAGGATAAACGATTAAAATCGTTCCTTCTTCTTGTGTACGAACATCCGGTGTTTCTGCAATTTGCTCTAATTCGGCCAAACCGGCTGCATTCCAGGTACGATAACCGTTTCTGTCGCGAATATCATTTTCTGTTGGAGGACGGAAAAAATTCAATTTCGGTCCTTGTTTCATCAATTCCTTTCCATTTAATAAATAAGAAGAAATAATACCCGATTTTGAGTCGATCTCTAATTTGAAGTTGTCGCCTGAAAAAACGTTATGATCTTTCTCCTGTTCAATTTTCACTTTGCCATTGTTTGAAAGAGCAGTAACCGCCTTCGATTCAATTGGCAGTTCGAACTCTTCCCATGCCTGTTCGTGACCGGCTTTTACAAGTCCTTTTTGTTTTTTTGTGGTGAACGAAAAACGAATCACATAAATTTGTCCGGCTTTGGGTTGATTCATTTCCGGAATTTTGATGGCAATTGCTTTCTCGGTTTGTGGTTCAATATCCAAATCGGAAACCATTCCATGTGCCATTATTCCTTCGGCACTTTTTATGGTCCACGAAAGATTAAACTCATTCAAATTAGTAAAGAAATATTTGTTCCTGATGTTAAACTTTCCGGCTAACAAATCGCTTGCCATAATCGTAATGTTCTGATATACTTTTTTTGTTTCCCAAAGCTGAGGATTTGGAACACGGTCGGGATTAACCAAACCATTCAAACAAAAACTATTGTCGCTGGGTTTGTTGGTTCCGTAATCTCCACCGTATGTAAAATACATCCTTCCTTTTTCATCCACTTCGCGCAATCCCTGATCAACCCAGTCCCAGATACAACCTCCCTGCAAGGCATCGTACTGTTCGATGGCGTCCCAATAATCCTGCAAACCACCACAACTGTTTCCCATGGCATGCGCATATTCGCAAAGAATCAGTGGGCGATCCGGAGTACCGGTTGCATAACTTATTAATCCGTCGACACTCATATACATCGGGCAAAATATTTCGGTGTGAGGGGCTAAACCGGCACGTTCGTACTGAACCGGACGTGAAGTGTCGCGCGATTTGATCCACTTGGCATTGGCAACAAAATTTACACCGTCGCCGGCTTCGTTACCCAAGGACCAGGTTACAATACAAGCATGATTTTTATCGCGCTCAACCATTCGTTGCGTACGATCCATGTGCATGGGGCCCCACTCTTCGTGTTTCGCCAAACTTGCCGGACCGTAACCCATTCCATGAGATTCGATGTTGGCTTCGTCGATTACATACAATCCATACAAATCGCAGAGTTCGTAAAATTCCGGAGCATCGGGATAATGACAGGTACGAACGGTATTGATGTTAAATTCTTTCATCAGCTGAATGTCTTTTAACATCGATTCACGACTGATTACATGGCCATTATCCGGATCGTGTTCGTGCCGATTTACTCCTTTTACATAAACTGCTTTTCCGTTTACCATAAACTGACCATTTTTAATTTCGGCGGTTCGAAATCCAATATTTTGTGAAAGCGCTTCAACAATGTTTCCTTGCTTATCTTTCAAAATAATCGTCAGTTTATACAAATTGGGTTGTTCTGCCGACCACTTTAATGGCTGATCAACCGTGGCTTCAAAATTAAAATGAGTTAATTTATCGCTGGCTTGTAAAGTTTCCGACAAATCGATTATTTTATTGTTTTTATCGAAAGTTGTAACTTTTGCCTCAACCGTAAAATCTTCTTTTGATGAACCACTCAGATTTTCAACTTCCACATCCAACGAAAATTTTCCGTTTTCGTAGTTTTCATCCAAGCCGGCCAAAACAAAATAGTCGCGAACGTGTACTTTTGGAGTTGCCAATAGATAAACATCGCGCTCAATTCCACTGATTCTCCAGAAATCCTGAGCTTCTAAATAACTTCCGGTACTCCAACGGTAAACTTCAAGCGCCAAAGTGTTTTCTCCGGTTTTTACATAATCGGTTAAATCGAATTCAGCCGGAGTTTTAGATCCTTCGCTGTAGCCCACTTTTTCGCCATTCACCCAAATGTAAAAAGCAGATTTTACTGCACCCAAATGCAACATAATTTGTCGCCCATCCCACTTTTCGGAAAGGGTAAAATTA
>JBNKOT010000480.1:0-4997 GCA_050294855.1 Draconibacterium sp.
TTTAAATCACGAAGGAGAATTGGTTTTGTGTCAACATGGCGACCGGAGAATGGCAAAAATGAATGCTCCGCTTTCCAATCCACAAGCTAAATTTATTACCTTGGCCGACAATTATAAAGGAAAAAAAATAAACAGTCCGAACGATGCCGTTTATCATAAAAACGGAGATTTGTATTTTACCGATCCTCCCTATGGTTTGGAATTAAGAATGGATGATCCAACAAAAGAAATTGATTTCCAGGGCGTTTATAAAGTAGATAAAGAGGGCAAAATAACTTTACTCACAAAAGATATTACGCGCCCCAATGGTCTGGCTTTTTCGAACGACTACAAAAAATTGTACATCGCCAGTTCCGATCCCGAAAAAGCAATTTGGATGGTTTATGATGTAAACGACAGAGGACTGCTGGAAAACGGCAAAGTTTTTTACGATGTGACCGATAAAAACACGGACGTAAACGGAAATCCGGATGGAATGAAAATTCACAAAAACGGATGGATTTTTGCCACCGGTCCCGGCGGAGTATTAATTTTTACTCCCGAAGGCAAACATTTGGGAACAATTCGAACCGGAGAAAAAACAGCCAATTGTGCGTTTAATGACGATTATTCGGAGTTATTTATCACCGCCGATGCATATTTGTTACGCGTGAAATTGAAAAAATAATGAGCTGATGTAAATATTTCACCAGCTCATTTTATATTAATTTCTATCGTTTGAAACGAACATGAATTTTTTTCATTCTAAATTCACAAACAAGAATGATTAAAATTTATGTGAGTTCCTGAATGTCTTCAAATTTTTTGAACATTCAGAAATCAAAAAATTTTAAACAGATGAAACTATACGCCAAACGGGATTTTTAAATGGATTGAAACATTTCTTCCCGGATTAAATAATCCAACTTCTTTTAACGTTGATAGATGATCGATGTATTTTTTATCTAATAAATTGCTTGCCGCAATACTCAAATAAATCAATTGATTTTCGATTTTAATATTACCGCCGACACTCATATTTAATAGCGTATAACCTTTTGTAGGCGTTTCATCGGGTGCAGCATTATTTTGATTAAATGCGGTTAATGTATTAAATGTTACGAAGGCATTTTTTAAAAACAGTAACTTTTTCATTTCTCCGCTTATTTCAAAATTTAATTTATGCGCGGGTATAAAAGGTAAATATTCACCATTTTTTTGTTTACCGATTACTGATGAATAATTGACCTCGAAATGCATCCATTTTATAGCTACCGGATGTATATGCAAACCGGTTTCGCCGCCATAAAGAGTTGCATTTGCCTGTTGATATTTGTAGATGTCGATTCCCGAATCGGTTTTGTCGCTGGTTGGCGAAAGATAAATGTAGTTATTTACCCTATTGTAAAAACCAGCCACTTCGAATGTCAGGTTTTCTTTGTGGTAATGAATACTTATATCACTTTCATAAGAATTCTCAGGAACAAGATTTGGGTCTCCAATTTCAAACTTCAATTCGTGTTGGCCTTTCGAAGTAAGTTCAGCCAAATTAGGAGTTCGGTATGCCGCAGCAAAATTAGCACGCATTAGCAAGTCATCGGTAAAATTATAAACGGTTCCGAGCGAACCACTAAAACTACCGTACGATTTTTTTATTGCTGCACGATAGTTTGACAAATCATCTGACTCTCCTATTGGCTGTGTTTCAATCGATTTTATATCGTATCGAATACCGGTTTGTAATTTCAATTTCTCAAAAAAAGTATATTGAAGTAATCCAAATCCTGAAAAGTTATTGGTTTTTGCATCGGGTAAAAGCAGTGTTTCCCTGTCGTTTATATTCGAATTTACCTGATTCATTCCTTGAATTCCGAGAATGTATTCGGTATTGTCTTTTGCCGGCAAATGAAGTTTGGCATCATAAGTAAAAGTCGCCAATTTCATCTGTAATTCGTAAATTCCGGGATCGCCAAAGTGAGTTAGTTCCGTATTCTGGTACGCTGAATTTAAATCGAGTTTATATCGGCCCAGATACAATTTATTTTGAGATGAAAATAAATGCGTATAAAATTCCTGAAAAAACAAACTGTTTTTCCGCCCTCTTTCCGTTATTTGATCGATCGCCTCATCTTCGACCAAACCAAGTTTCTGATTATTAAAATCGTAAAACAGTTTAAAATATCCAATTTTATCGGTAAATCCGGCATTCGCTTTAAATGAATATTCATTAAAACGGGAGTTGGGAACATATTCGCCACCGCCCTGCAAAAAATCAGCATTGGTTTTTTCTCCGACCCGAACGCCAGCATAAAACTTTTTGGATGTACCTTTTATCCCCAGATTATTTGTCATTCCAAAGGTATTTGAAAAAAGCTGAAGATTGTAGTCGCCCACAACCTTTCCAATCGGTGCAGGTTTTTCTTTGATAAAATTAATAACGCCGCCAATTGCATCGGAACCATAAAGTAAGGATGCCGGACCTTTAATTATTTCTACGTCCTCAATTCCAAATTCATCGATTCCGAGCGGATGATGACTTGAATACTGGTAATTTTCGAATCTCACTCCATTATTCAAAACCAAAATATCGTTCATCGAAAGCCCGCGAATTACCGGCTTCGAAACTCCACTTCCTTTCGAAATCATATCAACTCCGGGAATTTTTGTAAGTACTTCGGTAAAATTTGGAGTGTTCTTAATGTACAATGAATTTAATTTGAGCAGTTCTATTTTTACAGCATTTTCGTGCTGAGTCGCATTATAAATACCTGAGATAACAATTTCTTGTGTTTCGATAGGAATTGGTTTTAAAGAAATGTTTACATACAAACTCTCTCCTTTTAATTCAACCAATTCAATATGTGTGTTATAGCCCACAAACGAGATTTGGATTTTCAGCATTCCATCGGGCAGATTCACCAATTCAAATACCCCGTTATTATCTGAGACAGTACCTTTATTTGTTTCAGGAACTAAAACAGTAGCACCTACCAACGCCTCGTTATTTTGGTCGACAATTGTTCCCGATATTCTGTTTTGTGCGTTCGATACCAAATACGACAATAGTATCACACAAATGATAAATATATTTTTCATTTTTATTACGTTTCAATTTTTAAATTATGTTAATCGAATACTACTGAAAGTACTCTGTATCACAATTTAAACAGGAGGAGCACGCAATAAAAATGTATAATTGGAATTTACATGAGAATAGTTGGAATGATAAAAATCGACATAAGAATCGATTGGTTGTTCTTCATGAATTTGAAACGTGTTGAAATTTAAAGAAAAAACAGAAAATTCAAAACTGCATATGGCACAATTTTCATGAAGTTTATGAAAATGATTTTCGTTCTGAGCATCACAATGAAAATGTTCGTGATGATGATGTTCGAACTTAACAATGATTGGAAAAACAAACACTACAAGCAATAATAGTGCAGTTATTATTTTGAATTTTCTAATCATTTAAGTGAATATAAATTTTCCAACCAGCATGTTTTCATTGATAAGCGAATTACATCATTTTTTATTTCATGAACTAGCTTTTTTATTTTTACTTCAATTAGAATCTCTTTATTTAACGCTCTATTAATTCACCAATCTTTAACTTTCCTTCTTTGTTGATGAGTAAACAATTAAATCGCCAACATCGACCCAAAGTCCATCTTGTGCATCGACCAGTTTGATTTCAATTTTATGGTTTCCTTTGGGCAACTGATATTTCCAGGCCAATTCGTGTTTTCGCGTTTTAAAAGCTGTGGGCATCGTAAATTGTTCAGCGGCTCCGCCATCAATACTCATCTCCAATGTTATTACAGCATCATCACCATCGGTTTTTGCCCAACCACCAAGCGCAAAACCAATACCCGTAAATTCCAGTTCTAAAACAGGATTTTCTACAGCTATTTTGCCGCCAATTGTTTTTCGTTCAACCGGAAAATGTCCTTCAAAACCCACTTCCAGTTTTACCGGCTCTATTTTCTGAATCGGAATCTCGATGTTTTCGCCTTTGATTATTGCACCATTTTCTTCGAGTAAAACCAAAGCATGTTTCATCCCGATTTCGTACACATCGTTCAGCGACATCGTGGTGTATTTAAAATCCATTGTCTCCACCGAATAAACGCCTTTTTTCCATTCTTCCGGAATATTGGAATAACCGATCATCGTTCCCAGAATACCTCCGGCACTTGCCGGATTACAATCGGAGTCTTGTCCGCAACGTGTTGAAACATCCAGTGTTTTTGTATAATCTCCTTCGCCATAAAGCATCCCGATAACAATGTAGGCCGCATTAATTTTTGCATCGATATCAAAATCGCGGTAAACTCCGTCAGGACAACCAATATCATCCGACCAGTTTTTTTGCACCAAATTCCAGGTTTGTGTCCAGTCGTTTGGATATTCAGTGTGCCATTCGATTACATTGCTGATGCATTTATAAAATTCAGATTCCATCGGAATTGATTTTAATCCTTCTTTTACAATATAATTTACATCGTTCGAAACAAATGCCAGCGAATACATGGCAGCCACATAAACTCCGCCGTACCAGCCGTCGCCATAATTCATAATGTGCCCCACTTTGTCGCAAATTTCTGATGCGGTGTTTACCATTCCCGGCGCCATTAAACCGGCAAAATCGGCTTCAATCTGAAAATCGATGTCTTCGGAATGAGGATTATTCAACCAGTGCCCCGATTCAGGTGGCAATATTCCGTTCAAAATATTATAACGAGCTGCCTGATTGGCGTGCCACAACATGTAATCAGCATTTGCAAAAGCCAGCGCATGCGACAAAGCAGATGCATCAAAACCTTCCTTTTCAAAAACATCAACAAAAGTTAAATCCATGTAAATATCGTCGTATAAACCGGGCGCATTTTCGTAATACCACAAACAACGGTTTTCATCCCAGGGAATCGAAATGGAGTCGTTGATCATTTGTCCGAGATATTGAAACTCTGTAGGTCCGCCGTAAGTACAGCCAATTACTTGTCCGGCCCAGCCAC
>JBNKOT010000481.1:0-5081 GCA_050294855.1 Draconibacterium sp.
TTGAATTAACCAAATTGAACATGATTAATTTTTTATCCGGAATAAAATTGAAGAAGGATACCAAAAGGGACTATGAACTTCACAAATTAGGCTTCGAAGATCCGGTAAAGAAATTTCATTATTTGGCATTAATAAGAAAATTCCGCTTGCGAGAAAAGAAATACCTGGTTGCAGATTTCAGAAGATCACATAAGAATTTGCCACCAATTAGTAGTAAACAAAATATTTATACAATAGGTTGGGGTGACTTCCATATAGTAAAGGATATTCTTCCGGACATTAGAAAACAGTTCAAACCCAATTTCCATATAACAAAGGAAATCAGAAAAAATATAGACTTTATCCAAAACAGAAATGCCGTGGCTATCCATGTAAGGCGAACCGATTATCTTGATACAAAAATTAATGACAGGTTTATGGGTATATGTACGGATGCGTATTATAAGAATGCTATTGAATCAATTAAAAAGAAAGTAAAAGATCCTTATTTTATTGTTTTCTCGGATGATACCAAATACGTAAAAAATAAGCTGGGACTAGAAAATAGCAAAATAATAAGCGGAAATCCTGGATACGTTGATTTATATCTGATGAGTTTATGTAAACATTTTAT
The DNA here is from genome assembly GCA_050294855.1 of Draconibacterium sp. Taxonomy (GTDB): domain Bacteria; phylum Bacteroidota; class Bacteroidia; order Bacteroidales; family Prolixibacteraceae; genus Draconibacterium. The sequence goes on from JBNKOT010000481.1 coordinate 614, forward strand.
TTTGGCAAATAGCACTTTCAGCTTTTGGGCTGCTATCCTGAATAACATCGAAGATAAACATGTTTGTATACCAGAGTTTTGGTATAAAAAACCTTATGAAAATGCACCTTATTTAAGCGAAGACTGGTTGAAAATCTCGATAAATTAACCTTTTTTCAACTGTTTTTATTCCTGCTATTTTATTCTTACTTTAAAGCCTGAAAAAAAGTATAATTTTACATTCAGGAATATGGGCATTCTGTTAAACGAAGCTGCAGAGTTAATGAAAAAGTCCAGGTACACTATCGCATTTACCGGGGCTGGAATATCGGTTGAAAGTGGTATTCCTCCGTTTCGTGGCGAGCACGGTTTGTGGAATAAATACAATCCCGAAGTTCTGGATTTAGGTTATTATCTCGAGAATTCGGAAAAATGCTGGGTTTATATTCGCGAGATTTTTTACGATTTTTTTGCTGATGCCAAACCAAACGATGCTCATCGGGTACTGGCAGAATTGGAGAAAGTCGGACTTTTAAAATCGATCATCACACAAAATATCGATAATTTGCACCAGGAAGCAGGAAGTAAAACGGTTTATGAGTTTCATGGTAATTCAAAAAAATTAAAGTGCCTAAAATGTGGAAAAACATACCGGGCAGATGAAATTGATTTTAAAAATATACCTCCTAAATGCGAAAATGACGATGAAATATTAAAACCCGATTTCGTATTTTTTGGCGAAGGAATTCCGCCAAATGCCTATTTCAACTCGTTTTCTGCTGCAGAAAAGGCCGACGTTTGTATTGTTATCGGATCTACCGGAGAAGTTATGCCGGCATCGCAGGTGCCGCGAACTGCCAAACAAAACGGGGCCACAATTATTGAGATAAATCCAGAAAAAACGATGTTTACCAATAATCTCACCGACATTCATTTAAAAGGCAACGCCGGTGAAATTTTATCGCAATTAGGGCAATATTTATTTTGAACAATTCAACCAAAAGTTAAAACTTTAAAAACCATTGGAATAATATTACCGCAAAACATAAGGTTTCTAAAAACTACTTTTCGTATAAAGAACAGAAAAATTATATTTGCTGAACTTTAAAGCAGAATGAATTTCTGTCTGCCGCTTGGCAGATTTAATTTTTCAGAAATCAATAAAAATTTATACAATGAAATTACTTGAAGGAAAAACGGCAATTATTACAGGCGCTTCGCGCGGAATTGGAAAAGCAATTGCAATAAAATTTGCACAAGAAGGTTGTGATGTAGCTTTTACCGATCTTTTTGAAGACGAGAATATGAAAGCCACAGAAGCTGAATTAACAGCGCTTGGAGTGAAAGCAAAAGGGTATGCATCGGATGCCAGTAATTTTGCAGATACCGACCGGGTAGTTGGCGAAATTGTCAGCGATTTTGGCCGAATCGATGCTTTGGTGAATAATGCCGGAATTACAAAAGATACTTTATTGATGCGCATGACCGAAGAGCAGTGGGATGCTGTAATCAATGTGAATTTAAAATCTGTTTTTAATTTCACCAAAGCCGCACAAAAAACCATGTTGAAACAACGCTCCGGATCGATTATTAATTTGAGTTCGGTGGTTGGCGTTAGCGGAAATGCAGGTCAAGCAAACTATTCGGCATCGAAAGCCGGAATCATTGGGTTTACCAAGTCTGTTGCACGCGAACTGGGATCTCGCGGGATTCGTTCGAATGCGATCGCACCCGGTTTTATCATCACCGAAATGACAGCAAAAATTCCGGAAGACGCACGCAAAGCCTGGGAAGCTTCTATTCCGTTAAAACGTGGTGGAACACCCGAAGAAGTTGCTGGTGTGGCCACTTTCCTTGCCTCCGATCTATCGTCGTATGTAAGCGGACAAACCATTACCGTTTGTGGTGCAATGAATACCTAATATCGAAATTGATTTAAGAATTATTATAATTTAGCTGTCAGAAATCTGGCAGCTATTTTTTATGAAGTACAGTGCACTTTTTATAGGTTTAACAACTATCGATATTCAGTATTTTGTCGACAAATTCCCAAAATCGAATGTAAAAGTTAAAACCCAGACTCCCGAGCTTTTGGTTGGAGGACCTGCGACAAATGCAGCTGTAGCCTTTGGCATGCTGAATAATGGCGTACATTTGGCTACCGCAATTGGAAAGAATTCCTTTTCCGAATTCATCATCAACGATTTTAACAAAACCCGAATTACTTCATACGATATCCTCGGGGGGCAAAATTTTAATCCTGTTTTAGCTTCGGTAATTACCGCTGAAAATGGCGAACGAAATATTTTCACTCACCATCCCGATACGATTGATCCAGCTTTATCCGCAGCCGAATTAATCGAAAAAGTGCAGCCCGAAATCATTCTTATCGATGGATTTTATCCCGAATTTAGTATTGAATGTGCAAAAATTGCCAAGCAAAAAAATATTCCGGTGGTGCTGGATTGTGGAAGTTGGAAACTTCAATATGAAATCTTACTGAATTATGCAGATATTGCAATTTGCTCCGACGATTTTTATCCACCAAATTGTAAAACTTCTCAACAGGTATTTGGTTATTTACATGATAAAAAAATCGATAAAATGACCATTACGAGAGGGGATAAGTCGATACTATTTTTTGATAAAACCGAAGGAGAAATTCCAATTCAAAAGTTGCAGGTTGTCGATTCTTTGGGAGCCGGCGACTTTTTTCATGGAGCCTTTTGTTATTTCTTTTTGAACTTATGTAATTTTAAAACTGCATTACAAAAAGCTGCAGAAATTGCGAGCTTATCTTGTTGCTACAAAGGAACCCGGGAGTGGTTAATTATATCTGAACATGTTGAGTGATAATACTAAAAATATTTCTTAAATTGGGTTAATCAAGGGCAAAATCAGATATTGCAATGTTTAACAAGTCAATTGCTTACCGTTTAAGTATTTACATTTCATTAGCTGTTATCGGTGTATTTATAGCATTTATGATAATTTCATTTGCGTTTAACAGCAAAAAAATCAATGAAAACATAGAAAACGAAGCCAAAGGTTTAGCCAGCAATGTGATTACCCAGGTCGAACAAGAATTAGTTGAAACCCGCGAAATGGCGCAGGCGGTTGCTGAGTTGTTTACTTTTTATGGCGAGCACGACAATCCGGAATTGCTTTTACATGGGATTATGAATAAATATAAATTTCTGAATTCCATTCGTGTGAACATTGACTCTTCTGTTCCACAATTTCCTTTTACAAACTATTTTGGATTTCGTGAGAACGATACAATTATTTTTCAAAAGTCAAATCAACAGCAATTTCAGTGCGCATGTGGAGGAAAGCACTTTGAAGAAATCAGAAAAAAAAGAGAGCCCGGCTGGACAGAAATTTTCCGATGCCCAAAGTCGGAAGAACTGGTTGTTTCTTATTATTATCCACTCAGAGAAAAAACTACAGCTAACCAAAAGATTATTGGTGAGGTAATTTGCGAGTTGTCGATTTTGGACTTAAGCGAAACCATTAGCAAAATTCATATCGGAAAAAATGGTTATGCAGTTCTGTTTTCCGAAGATGGAACCTATTTGAGTCACCCGAATAAAGATTACATCTATAAGCGGAATATAAATCAGGAACCCGACAAAGTGTGCGATAAAAAGAGTGAGCATACTTCGGATGGTGTTGTATCCGCTTCCGGGTCGGTAATTATATATCCTGAATCGAGAAATTTTGAAAAGCACTGGGGCTATTATACCCGCTTAAACGAAATTAATTGGACTTTGATTTTTCTGTTTCCATACACAGAATTATTTACACCCTTGTATCTTTCTACTTTATTGATGTTGTTTTTCTCGGTGCTGGGAACGCTGGCTATTTATCTGATTGTTACATACATTACAAACAGATTGATCGAGCCATTGAGTACGGTTGCATCTCAACTTAAAAAATTTACGAGTCTCGGAAGTCAACGAGAACAAATGACTTCGAACGAAATAAAATTGGTTTCCGATAGTTTAAATAACATTGTATCGTGGTACGAAAGTTTTAAAATCAGCCAATCGGAAGAAAAGGTTAAAAGTAAAAGAAGAAGACAAGATTTAATTCAGGCTTCTGAAATCCAGCAAAGTTTGATAAAAACAGATTTTACAGTTTTAGATAAAACCGATAAAATTGATATTCATGCCATTTATAAACCCGCAAGAATAGTAAGTGGCGATTTGTTCGATTATTTTTTTATCGACGACGATCATTTGATGTTAACCATGGGTGATGTTTCGGGGAAAGGTGTTCCGGCTGCATTTTTTATGAGTGTGGCACAAACTTTAATTAAGAATGACGCAACCTCGGTGGTGGCCAAAAGTATTGTACAAAAAGCAAACGAAGATCTTTTTACCATTAACCAGCATCAGTTTTTTCTGACCTTATTTCTTGGGATATTAAATCTTAAAACCGGAGATTTGGATTATTGTAATGCCGCGCATACGCCTGTGTATATCTT
>JBNKOT010000482.1:0-4798 GCA_050294855.1 Draconibacterium sp.
TCTAAGCAAATAATGGCAGCATTAAAAATACAATCAGAATTTTTTTAGGGTAATTCATTGTTTATGTTTTAAGAATATATTTATTAAGCAAATTAAGAAAAAAGAAAGCAAATTGTTCAATACCAACCAGCGTTATTTTAAAACAACTATTCCTCTTTTTAATTTTACACAAAGAATGGTTTTTTACTTCTATTCTTCGGGCGACTTTGGGTCACAGACTGAATCGTCATTTAAAATGTTACTGATTCAATACCAGGTTCTGAATAAAAAATTCCATCATTCGTTCCGTATTTACGGCGGTGTGCCCACGATCGGGGCCAACCTGTACTTCAAAACTTTTTCCGGCTTTTTGTAAAGCCTGAATCAATTGAAGTGAATTTGACGGATGCACATTATTATCGGTAGTACCGTAATAAATCATCAGTTTTCCCTCGAGATTTGCGGCATAATTTCTCAGGTTTGCGGCATCGTATCCTTCCTTATTATTTTCGAGTAAATTCATAAAACGCTCGGTGTAAATGTTATCGTAATTGCGCCAATCCATAACACCCGAGTTGGCAACTGCAGCATGAAAAACTTCGGGATAACGTAAAATACACGCAGCTGCCGTAGTTCCGCCATAAGAAGTTCCATATACTCCTACCCTGTTTTTATCGAAATACGGACGATCGTACAACGCTTTTATTCCTTCAGCAAAATCGTCCTGTTCAACAATCGACAAATTTCCGTATAATTTATCGAGCATTTTTTTGCCTTTCCAGCCGGCATTCCTTCCGTCAATATTCACCACTAAAAAACCATATTCGCACAAGGCACTCGGAGTTGTAAAATTCTCTCGGACGGCGTTGGTTGCGGGTCCTCCATAATTCGACAAAATAAGCGGATATTTTTTGTTCGGATCGAAATTACTCGGAAAGTGCAACATACCGTGCAACTGCGTTTCTCCATCGGCTGAGGTAAATGTATAGATCTCTGTTTTTTTCAAGCCCAATTCTTCGAACTTAGTCATATCGCTTTCGCCCAGCTTTGCCACTACTTTTCCTTTTGTTTCAACCAGTTGAGTGAACGGAGGCACATCGTGTGTTTGCGAAATGTCGACAAAATATTTTCCATCGGGCGAAATTTGAACACTGTGATTAAAGGATGGATTTGTTAGTTGTACATCGCCCGTGCCATCGAGTTTACAACGGTGCAGTTGTAATTTCATGTGGTTACTTCCGCTACGGGCCATGTAATAAAGCAGATTCTTTTCTTCATCGACTTTTACCACGCCTGCCACTTCAAAATCGTGCGCGGTTATCGGATTGATTAAACCCGCTTTATAATCGTATAAATAGTAGTTCTTAAAACCATTTCTTTCCGACTCCCAGATAAATCTTTTTTCATCCTTCAGGTATTGCATAAACGGGCTGTTTTCGGTAAAACTTGCCGGCCACTCTTCGTGAACTACCACCCGGCACTTTCCGGTTTCGGCATTTGCCGCTGTCCATTCCATAATATCCTGTTTGCGGTTGGTTCGGTGAAACAATAGTTCGCTTCCGTCGGGTGACCATTCTATACCGTATACATAATGCCCAACTACATTGTTATCAAAGGCCATTCCGTCGCGAACATCTACGGTAATTGTTTTTTTAGATTCCAAATCGTAAATCATCAATTCCACTACCGGATTTACAGCCCCTACTTTTGTATAGGCTTCGATATTCATCGAGTCGTAAATTTCAGTTTGTTCGTATTGAAGAAAGTAATTCCGAACCTTACTCATATCGAAATGATAAAATGCAAGTTTTTTATTGTCGGGCGACCACCACATTGCATGCATCTGATCCAGTTCTTCGCCATAAACCCAGGTGGCGGTTCCAAACGTAAAACGTTTTTCTACCGAACCGGCGGTGGTTACTGTAATTTCATTGTTCCCCTCTGCATCGGTAATATAAACATTCCCTCTACGATAAACGGCTTTTAATTTGCCATCTTGTGTCGTTTCTTCAGCATACTGTCTGCCGCGTTGCGGACGATTACCATACATTCTCCGATATCTGGCATATGGAGATTCTGGCTCAGCCGCTTCACCAATTTCTTCAGCTTTTTTCTTTTTGATATCGTACTTATAGTTTTTTCCGTTTGAACTGTATTCAAAAGATTTTCCGTCTTTGGCCCAGGTAACAGTAACATTCCCTTGCTTAACCGAGCTTCTGATTTGGGGTGCAATTTTAGAATACTGTTCGTAACCAGGCATATTTTTAATCCATTGCTGAGCTTCAACCGAATTTGTAAAAAGGCCTAAAAAGAACAGGATCGTGAAAAAGAAGTAATTGTTTTGATTTTTCATTGATGTAAATGATTAATGATTTTTGGCAAATAAATCTTCGAAGTAACTAAAAAATGGTTTTAATTTTCACCTAAACATAATCGTAGCTAACGAAATTTCAAAATAGAATTGTTCTTATTCTCCAAAACTGAGAAAAATCATGCTCCCTGTCCCATTTCGACACCTATTTTCCCAAGTTGAAACCACAAAGATCCATCTTATTAAGAATCGTTATAATTTACATAAAATAAGTGTTTGATTATTAGCTTGGTATCAAAAAGTGTTTATATTTGTGGCATACAAACCCATTTAAGTTGTATAAACGCAAAGAAGGATTAAGAGTTATGAGAATCTCGGAGTGGACGCCGAGATTCTTTTTTTTGTCCTTTTTGTTTCAAATCACGGCCAGACTTTCAGCATTTAAAATTCTGCTTTCCACCCCACTACAAAGATTTTTTTTTGAACGCCGTTTGTATGAATTTTTTATTGAAGGGAAAGTAGTTAAAATAATCGGTTGAAATAGAGCCAGAAAATCAGCAAAAAACGAGCTGAAAAATTCGAAATTTATTGCTGCTTTTCAGTCCCCAAAATCCATCTTTTTTTCCATCAAAACTGCAATCAGAAATTTTGAAGCAAATAATCAGCCTTTTTAAATTGATAAATAGGCATCGAAATTTCATATGGCACCTGGATTCGATATATATTTGTTTCATACAAATCCAGTTACGTTTTTAGTTTAACAAAGATTACACAGAAAAGAATCTCGGAGTGGACGCCGGGATTCTTTTTGTTTCAAACTGAACCAATCAAATCTACAGCTTCGACAAAAAACGTTGTAAATCAACTCCTGCATCTAGTGTGTAGTTTTCAGAAGACACTGCCTTCAGCATCTCTTTAGCGAAGTACGGCGCTAACATCACTCCTTTTGTTCCGAGGCCATTAAATACGGCAATGTTTTTATTCTCAGGATGAAATCCTAAAACCGGACGACGATCGGCAATTGTTGGTCGAACCCCGGCAAAGTGGTTTTTTATGGTATACGAAACATTAACCAGATTTTCGAATCGTTCAACAATCGAAGCCTTTCCGTTTTCGGTTGTTTTTTCCGAAAGATCTTTCCAGTCGTACGTAGAACCAACTTTAAACAAACCATTTCCAACGGGCAATACAAATACCTTTTTATTTAAAATAAATTCTTCCGATAAACCGGGAGCTTCCAGTAGCAATACCTCTCCTTTCGTTGGACTCATTTTTACAAAACGAAACAGGTGATTATGAATCAAATGATGGCCCTCGCAAAAAACAATTTTAGCAGCACTCCAATTTCCAATTTCAAAAGATTTTGCTGAAATATCAAATTCTTCCGGATTAACAGTGGAATCGACAAGCAAATTTTTCGATCTGAAAAAGTATTCCGATGCATTAAGAAATGAGCCCAAATTAAAATATCCTGAATTCGTAACACGACCGTATCCTGCTGATCCCGAAAGATATTTCAAGTTTGAATCGTTGTTAACCGAAAATATGTATTTCGAAAATTCGGGATTTTGTTTGCGTTCCAGCCACAATTCTTTCTCTTGTTCCGAAAGCGGTTTTAAAATATCTTTATTGAAGTAAAATTTTTGTCCAAGGAGATGTTCGAGTTTTGCAAATGTTTCAAACATCACCGGAAGTAAATCGTCGACAAGCCAGCTTTTTGTGAGGCGTTTAAAAACCAATGGATTGACCATTCCGGCAGCAACCATCGATGCTTTGCTTTTTTCTATCGATGCTACAATTTTAAAATCGATGTTATTTTGTAACATTTCGAATGCCAGCATCGTTCCGGCCAAACCATTTCCTATAATCAGGTATTCAACTTTTTCTTTCACTTGATACTAATAAATTATTTGCCGCTTCAACTGTTTCTACCGGTAACTGACAAACGCCTTCCTCGCACACATAAATAAGTGTTTTCCCTTTAATCAAACGACCTTTCAGAACTGGCACATTGCTCGATTTTGTTGTTTGCACCCATAAAATATTAGGATGAAAATTGTCTTGAATTTCAGCAATAATTTCGTTTGCATTTGCACCTGCAACTGCCACTTCGAAATACGGCGCGATAGTTTTTAACATCAGCGTTCCCCAGTTGGCATAAGCCATCGGATATTTTGTAAACGAAGGTGTAACGTGATGCAACATTTTTTTCGCAATTTTTAAATATTCGGGTCGGCCAAAAATCAAATACATTTTGTGCAGATTATTTGCCATTACCGAGTTCGAGGCCGGCAACACATTGTCTTCTTTTTGATAATGATTGGAAATTACTGAAGTTTCCATTTTGCCCGAAAAATAAAATAGTCCGGTTTCCTCCACGTAAAAATCAGAAAAAACATAGGCCGTCATTTTATCGGCCAACTTCACCCATTGTTCATTGCCATTGGCTTCGAATAGCGAAAGATAAGCCTGAATTAAAAGCGAATAATCTTCCAAAAAACCATCAAC
>JBNKOT010000483.1:0-3014 GCA_050294855.1 Draconibacterium sp.
GAAAAAATGACTCCTGGTAAGGGGCGAAGTATCGACAATCAGTTAAGAACTTTAGGAATGCGCGATTTGGTCGTAGAACTCGATGAAATGGAAGTAGCACGAAACTCCGATTCAAAAGTTGTTGTTCGAATAAAAGCCGATTCAAATTCATCGCTCGATGCCAGTAGAAAAAGAACGGAATGGTGGTCGAGTTCGGCGTTCGAACGCAACGAAACATGGATCTTTTTAGCCGACGGAACCATCGAACTGGAACAGGAAATTATTCCGCTTGGGCCAATGCCCGATATGCTGCAAAAAATTGGTTTACAGTTTGAATTACCCAAAGCATTTAAAAATGCGGAATGGTCGGGGAGAGGACCTTTCGAAACCTATCCCGATCGGAAAACAGGAGCAAAAGTTGGCATTTATCGATCGGATGCCGACGAGATGTTCGAGCAGTACATCATTCCGCAAGAATATGGCAACCGCACCGATGTGCGCTGGTTAAAAGTTCAAAACGAAAATGGTCAGGGTTTGCTGATAAAAAGCGATGAATTGATCAATTTTAGTTTGCATAAATATTCGACGGATAATCTTTCGCGTGCCATGTATTTGTACCAGTTGAAAGAATCGTCAAACACAATTTTAAATCTCGATTATGAAGTTTCGGGTGTTGGTGGAACGGCAATCCGACAGCTCGAAAAATACCGTGTTCATCCGCATGCTGGGAAATATAAATTAACGATTAAACCGTTTTAAATCAACGGATGGTATCTCTTTCTACGCAGAAATAGGGATGCCATCCTTGTTCTTTGTGTGTGAATGCTGGCTGGATTCAATCCCTTCGGGGCTGTGGTTCAACTTACTTCGGTTGCCGTGCGTTGCACACACGGTTATTCATATTAAATCCCTTCGGGATATGTTCAAAAACAATAAATATTAAAGAAGTCAATTTCTACTTTCGTCCAATATGATGAATGGAATCACATCTGAAAATTCTGCGAAAAATTTTGTAAAAATAGAAGGTGTGAGGAAATTGTCCTGAAAGGACTAAAGGTGAATAACCACCGGTATAACCGGTGGCAAATTAAGAGTTGGGGAAAAACAGCCCCGAAGGGGTTGAACAAATCTTCAATATCAACAGAATATCTTATTACCAAATTTCCCAAATACTAACTGGCAGCCACCATTTAATAATTCACTCCTGATATTATTAAAATTGAAATGAATATTTGTCGCAGAAATCATGTTAAACACTAAATTTATTGCGATGAAACGAGCACCACAAAACTTATCAAAAAGGAGAATCACTAAATGCGAGTTCAATAAGTTACCGCTGAAAGCAAACAATTTTAAACGAATGAAAAAATCAACCTTTCTTTTAGTCCTTCTCTTTTTTATTTGGCAACCAAATTTGGCAACCGCCCAAACCAATAACGAGAAATTTGATTTAACTCCAAAAATTAAAAAGGGAGATAATTGGAAGATGGTATTTACACTTGGTGAATCACAAGTTAACTGGAACAACAATAAGAAAAGCGAAACCGATTCTTTTACTAAAAAGATTATTGGAACGTATGGTTTTAAAGACCTCCGGGTTAAAACCGTGTGGGAGGTTGAGTGCCTCGAAGCTTTCAAAGAAAAGGTTGTTTTAAAATTTACCTTTCGTCGTTTGGAACAAAAAAATACGATGACTGAAAATGGGAAAAAGTTTCTTAATTATAACGATACTGATTTTCCATTGAATTTATCGTTGGAGAAAATTGCCCAGATAAACCAGTTTCTAAATAAATCATTTACCTGCGAACTACCGTGGAACACCGGCAAAGAAATCGAAATTCTTGAAAATGATTTTGAAAATGAAACTATGAATCTGCCAACAACTACTTTTTTGAACAAAGGAATGTCGATATTAATGCAAATAAATTTTGGCATGAATAGCAAATCCTATGCGGGACCAAATGCTGTTATAATGGGTTTGAATTTTCAGCGTAGTATTTTTCCAAGAAATCCGGTTGAAGTTGGAGACACCTGGAATTCTGAATTTATTTTCGGCGGCGATACAGTAATCCAACAAATGACTCTTAAATCTTTCGAAAACGGGAAGGCATTTATCAATACCAATTTTGAAGGAGAAGCAAAAGAAATATCGATAACTCCGAATTCCGGATTACCTCAATTATTGGATTTAGATGGTACTTTAAAAATTTATAGCTACGATACCCCAATTTGTAATACTCAAATTTTTGGAGATTACCAGAACAAGGATTTTAACGGAATTGCTACTTTCAAATTTAATTATCCGGTTACGTTTGATAAAATAAAAGTTGAAGTAAAAAATGGTGTTTTTAAAATGCCCATCGATTTAAAAGAACCTGTTTCTGGAGTTTTTACTTTTCAGGATATAAAAACTGATTTCTTTTTAACACCTGGAGTGGATGTAGAAATCACCTGGAGAAATGAACATGCAAAAGCTTTAGGTTTTGGAGCCGATGACTTGAATGCCGTATTTCTATTTAGCGAGAATCCATTTTATTACGGATATTCCACAGACGACCACACAGTTAAAAGCATAAAAGAAAAAACAAATACTTACCTGAAAAAGGTTGACAATATTTTGGCGCAATTTAAAGGCAAACTTTCTCCCGATTGTGAAAAATATCTTTTAACCGAAAGCAATTTCCGAATTGCTTATTGGTATGCCTATTCAACCGAGGATATCGAACGAGAAAGAACAGCTCCGAAACTTTATGGCAAAAACTTCGATTCGGCAATCGCAGATGAAAATTACAACTTCTTTTTGAATTGCGTGGATTCAATCCCATTGCTTGGCTCCGTTAGTCCGTATTCTGATGCTTACCATCTTTTTATAATGGAATACTTGAATTTAAGACAACGAAATTTTTTATATGAACTTGGAAGAAGAAGAATTGAAAACAATTATCGGGAAAACCTTTTGTTTGCCGCAATCCAATACATCGGTTATCCTTACTATTATTCGTACTACAAGATTCTTGAGTCAGCAATATTAAACG
>JBNKOT010000484.1:0-6020 GCA_050294855.1 Draconibacterium sp.
CGTTCTTCCTATTTTATAGACCAATTCGGCCGATGAGGTAACTCCGGTGTAATACTGTATTTTTACGGCATCGCTTCCCGGGCGTTCTTCATAATCAAATTCGAAATAAGAGAAAGTATTAAAAATATCGTTGGGATTCCAGACCAGGTTTATTCCCCAGTTAATACGTTGTCGTCCCACGCGAATTTGCCAGTCTCCTTTGTTATAATCGACATAAGCACGGTCGAGAGCAGAATGCAAAAACCAGCTGTCTCCTGAAATTACTACTGTGCCGAGCTTAATATATCCGTTGTCGGTATTTATCGATTCTTCGTAGCCCGAAAAATTCCTGATCATCTGTCCAAAAAATAAACGGTTGCGGGCTTCCACCGCAAAGGTCAATTCGTTACTGGCATACCACTTGAAATTTAATCGGTTATGAATTTGGTTTAAAAATAAAAAATCCAGCGAATCGTTTTCAGAAACCGGCACCGAGCCAACCGGTTTGTAATACATATTTAATTCTTTCACATATCCGTTTAACGATAATTTGGATTGTGTTTTGCCCGATAAAACAGCAAAAAAGAAAATGATGATTAGTAAATATTTTTTCATTCCTGATGGTCTTTTAACATTCAACTTTAAATTCAAAAAGTGAAGAGCAGAAATTATGCTTTCGTTTTTGAACGTCCTGTTTATTTGTCGGTAATACCGGCTGCAAAATCGGTAACACACATGGTTTCGTAAACCGGATGAGATCCGAACGCAACTCCAACCATTTCAAATTCAGGGTGCAGCAGGTTTTTTCGGTGACCACGATTTTGAACGTCATCGTCGATTAACAGAAAAATTACGATTTGTCGTGCCGATGAATTTCCATAAGCGATGTTCTCTGCAATTTGTTTTTGCCAGACACCGTATCGTTCAATACGTTGTTTAAAGTCGGATCGATCGCCTCCGGAATGTCCTGTTTTTCCGGTTTTTGACTGATCTTTTGCATGGTCGGAAGCCGCTTTACTTAATGCCTTGCTGGGGTGCAAAATCGATTTCGGACTTGCCTTTTGTAATGCACTTACACATTCTCGCAATGCTTTTACACCTTCGACCGTTAAAATTGATTTATCGTTCGGATAATGAAGTATTTTTTTCTCGTAATATTTTTCCAGCGGTGCAATATAATCGTTGGCATATTTTGCCGGATTAGAACGAAAAAGATTGATTTCGTAAACGATTTCTTTTTCGATGGGTAACAGGTACTTTGCATTTTTAGCCGTATGTAAAGGATCATCGGTTTTTGAATTATTTCCAAATCCCAAGAAAATACCAGATATAAAAAGAAAAGTTACCAGAATTCTCATTGCAGTTATTTTTGTATATCGTTTATAATTTTACCGTCTTCGATGGTAATTACACGACGCGCTTTATTAACCACCCGCTGATCGTGTGTTGAGAAAATAAACGTTATTTTTTCCTCTTTATTTAGTTGCTCCATAATATCGAGCAAGTTTTCTGTCGATTTCGAATCGAGGTTGGCAGTGGGCTCATCGGCCAATACAAACTTTGGTTTCGATGCCAGTGCCCGTGCAACTGCGACGCGTTGTTGTTGTCCTCCTGAAAGTTTTGAAGGTCGACGATCCATCATTTCTCCCAATCCAACTGCTTTTAATAATTCGGTGGTTCGTGCCTCGCGCGCTTGTTTATCGCTGCCCTGCAAATGCATAATAAACTCCACATTTTCTTTGGCCGTTAATACTGGAATTAAATTGTAAGCCTGAAAAACAAAACCTATATTTTTCATTCTGAAATCAGTTAATTTTCGCGATGAAAGTTTGTTGATTTCAACGTTTTCGATAGTTACAGAACCTTCCGTAGCATCGTCGAGGCCGCCGATAATATTTAGCAAAGTGCTTTTACCTGATCCTGAAGGACCAACAATTGCCGTAAATTCTCCTTCTTCGAAAGCAAGGTTTACACCGTTAACTGCATGAACAGAAACCGAATTACTGTTGTAAATTTTATGCAGATTATTTATTTCAATGATTTTCATTTTAAAATTATTTTCGTTTATGTGATTTTAACATTCATACATTTCATCATTTTTGCATTCATTAATCCGTTCGTGTGGCTTCGGCTGGATTCAATTTTAATGCTTTTCTGGCCGGGTAAATTGCCGACAATAGTCCGGTAATTACTACCAGAATTGTAATGATTACCAATGTGTCGGTGCGTAGCGACGTATAAATTTGTGAGGCATATCCGTATTTCGACAATCCTTCCGAAAACATCGAAAGATCGATGGGAGTGTTTTCAAAAAACTTGGTAATTCCCGATCCGATTAAAATGCCCCAAAATCCTCCGGTGATGGTAAGTAAAACCGATTCAAGAATAATCATACTAAATATTTTCCGGTTGTTCATTCCAACCGCCATCAACATTCCAATTTCTTTCACACGTTCGAGTACTGCCATCAACATCGTATTAATGATTCCGAAACAAAGTCCAAGCAAAATAATGAGGATGAAAAAATACATGTACTGGTCCATCGAATCGGTTAAAAGCGACATTTCAGGACTCAGTTCTTTCCAGGTTTGTACATCGTTTGCTCCCACAACTTTTTGTATTGCCGGTTTATAAAGAGAAGCATCGTCGCCTTTATCAACAAGAATTGCAATTTCGTGCGCTGTGTTTTTTTCGATGCCCAACTGCAGCTCCAGATCCTGTTTGCGAACAAATAAAGTTGTTTCATCAAAAGAAGTGTTGGTGGTTTTAAATATTCCACCCACTCGATATCCTTTTGCCGATAAATCGCCGTTTAAATCCACCATTTGAACATTGATTTTTGAGCCGGTTTTTAATTGTAATTTTTGTGCTAGTTTTTCACCGATTAAAACGGGTGGCATTCGGGTGGTTTTTTCGAGGTAAGTGCCATCGATTACATGTTCCCAAATGTCGGTTACCTGTTTTTCCTGTTCAATCTCGACACCAATTAACCGACCACCGCCGGTTCCGTGCGCTGCGGTTATAAATGGTTCGGCAATTAATCGCGGACTAACGGCTTTTACCGAATCCAAACGATTTAATTTCTCCACCATTTCGGTAACTCCCGAAATATAGAACGACGTTTCGTTGTTCTCTAAAAACTTAGGAGCATGAATTTGTAAATGAGCAAGTTCCGATTGTGTTGCCGATTCAATCCTTGCATCCACAGCTCCCTGCATAAATGCCATTGTAAAAACTCCGGCCACCAGACCCAAAGCAATGGCAACAATCATTATTATGCTGCGTACTTTGTTTCTCCATACGTTTCTCCAAGCTATTGACCATATCATTTTAGTAATTTTTTAAAGGTTATTACGACCGCATTGCTTCGGTAATTTTCAGGCGGTGAATGTTATAAATAGGAAATATTGAAATGAATACGCTGATGAAAAATACCAAAATCATTTGGCTGTAAAACAGCGACGATTTCATTGAAAAGAACATGTAAGGTTCCATGCCGTATTGTGTTACTGCAGTTGCCATTTCGCCTGTTAAGGGGATGGGGTTGTAAAAGAAATACAAACAAAAAATGTAACTGATGATTAGTCCGACGGCACATCCGATAAAACCAATAAAAATGGTTTCGAAGAATACAATCACCGCAAGTTTAATTTTTTGCATTCCTACGGCATGTACAACTCCAAACTCTCGACTGCGTTCTTTCACCATCATTAATACGACGCTGAACATTCCAAAAATAATTACCATGTATAAAATACCGAGCATAATAATTCCGCTACCACGATCGCTTTCTATCAGTTGTTGCAATTCTGGTTGCATGTCAACCCAGGTCATTACGGTATTTTGGGGCGGAAGAATTTGCGAAATTTCGCGTTTTAAATGTTTCACCTGGTAATGATCGTTGGTCATAATTACCAACGAAGTGGATAAATTGTAAGCAGAATAAAAGTCGCGGGCGGTTTCGATATCGAGATAAATAATACGTTTGTCGAAATCGGGATTGGGATGCGAAATTATTCCCTTGATTTCGAATAAACCACTTGCGCTAATTCCGTGATAACCCTGACTGATCATCACCAGAGTGTCGCCAACTTCGAGGCGTAAATATTTTGCCAGGTCGCTGCCCAGCACTACTCCTTTATCGCCGTTTTGAAGAAATTTGCCCGTTTTTATTTTTTTTGAAAGATTGGTAATCTGATCTTCTGCTTCGGGCTCGATTCCGATCACCATTGCAGGTTTACTTTTTAAATGATTCGCTGCAAGTGCAAAAGATTCTACGCGGTTCGCCACAAGTGTAACGTCCGTCATCTTTTCGATTTGTGTTTTTAAATCTGCATTTGCTTCAAAACTATTGTCGAGGGTTCGTTCGTTCCAAAACGCGGTATCCTGAACCTGCAAGTACCCCGAATAGAATTTAACCGAATTTTCGATCATACTGTCGTAAGAACCTTCCTGCATCGAGCGCATCCACGAAGCCAGTAACACACTAAAAACAATCGATGATATGGCGATAATTGTTCGCCGCCGGTTTCTCCAGAGGTTTCTCCACGCTAATTTTAAATTCGTATTCATGTTCGAAATTTTATTTCATTACTAACTAATTACGACCAACTACTTTGCACTAAGTTTTTCTCATCTTATTCGTTTCATGTTTTGTTGCGAAAAAAACGATTCATTGAGCTTGACATTAAATCTCATGTTGTCAAAAATCATTATCGTTTTATTCCCTGGTTCGTCGGCCGGAATCATTTCCATACGGGTAGGCATCACACGGTCGTCCATTTGTTTGATTTCCGATAAAATTTCGGTGTTCACCAAAATATTGTCTTCGTCGTAAAACTCAGCCTTTAACCAATGCAACTCTTTTTTCGAAATCCACATTAAAACTTTTCCCCAAACTACCGGAGCATCGTCCAGTGGAATTAATTCTGCTTTGTAACAATCAAATCCTTCAATCGTTTCGTCACCCAATAATTTGTGGTTATAATCTTTAACCAGCGACGATTCGCGTACCAGATCGTCGTTTGTAAAGTCTGATCCCATCCACGATTGCATCATCATCGACGGTGGAATTTTTATCATTCTTTCGATGTTTGGAACCCAGTTCCACATTTCTTTTTCGCGTTTCAAAAATACCTGCCCCTTTTCTTTCGCCGGATTGGTAATGTAGAGCAATGAATATTCGTTGCCCAACGACCAGCTTTTCATCGAAACTGTGCGACTCCAACTGGGACGCTCAATAATCATTGTCATTTCGCCCTGACTTGAAGTGCCCCTGAATTTTTCGTCGGCTTGTCTGATTATTTCGGTAATGTCCTGAGCTTTTGCAAAAGAAACCAGCAAGGTAAATGCGATAAGTAGTTTAAATTTCATGACTAATTTTTTAATATTTTGAAACAAGCGTTAATAATTTTTTCTTCCATAATTTCTATTGGGAAAATATTTGGTGCAACCACACAGTAGAGAAAGGCGCCTTCCAGCATTGCGCTAATTGCCATTAAATCGCCTTCCGGATCGTTGCTGCCTTGTGCTTTAATAAAATTGAACATCATTTGAAACATTGGGGCTCCTTTTTCCTCGTAATCTTTTGCAAAACTGTCGGCAACCTGAGGTTGTAGTAAAAGCGAAAAAAATAACTTCCAGTGGGGAAGGTTTTCGTGAAGTAATT
Organism: Draconibacterium sp.; assembly: GCA_050294855.1. GTDB lineage: Bacteria > Bacteroidota > Bacteroidia > Bacteroidales > Prolixibacteraceae > Draconibacterium. The sequence goes on from JBNKOT010000484.1 coordinate 5,648, forward strand.
TAAAATTTTGCCGGATAAAATGGATAAACTCATCTTTGGTTAATGTTCCATCTTTATTGACATCGAAATTTTGAAATATAGTTTCAAAACCATGTTCAATTAATTCATCAAGAATATCCTTTTTGCTTTCGAAATAGTTGTAGGTGAGTCCCTTCGATATTTTTGCTTTTTTGGCGATCTGACTAATGGAAGTTGCATGATATCCGTTTTCTGCAAAAAGTTCGAGAGCAGTACTCATGATTAGTTCTTTCTTTTCGTGTCTTATTTTGCCGTATTGTTCCGAAGTTCGTGGTGACATATTTTATATTTTTATGACTGAACGGTTGGTCAAAAATAGATGTAAATTTTGAATTATGCAAGAGCTGGTGTATTA